>JAJYXH010000075.1 GCA_021791075.1 Microcaldota archaeon | reverse complement strand
ACAAGAAATCGAACGGTTGGCAGGTGTGGCAGAGGAGGGACGACAGGATTGCGACTGCGGTTATGTGCAAGGGAGTATGGCATAACCTTCTTTTACTTGGAAGGAGCTGACTTATGTCCCACACACGAGATAAACTGAAGGTATTTAATATCATTATGCATAAACCTTTGTGTGAGACCATGGCAAATATAGAATTAGAGTTCACCAAAGATGGACCACTGCTTGTTAAGAGGAATGACGAGGTCGATTATGCCCTGTGCAGATGCGGCCATTCAACCAAGAAGCCATTCTGCAGCGGCGCACACTTGGGCGCGGGATTTAAGGCAGATGCGTCAAAGCTTGAGATAAAGGAAGGGTGAACTACCTCTGGCTGAAGCCCGAGGCTTCGGTTGCAATCACATGAACCTTCCCATTCTGCCCTGATGTCCAGTGCCATCGGAGATGTGCTTTGGACATTCATGTCTGTCGATATATCTTTCTACAGTGGCCGCAGTTACGTTACTCACACTCCTTGAAAAATGCCCAGGACTCCAGAAACTTCCCTTGCGGAACATTTCCTCTCTGTATTCCGGATGTATTTGGAATATCTTTCGTGCAGATATTCCTTTCAGCTTAACTTCGCCACTTCTCTCGTAGACTGACGCAGACCATTTCTGGGCCGAAGGCGGTCTTTCATCGATCACATGAAAAATACAACGGCGACCTTGGGTGGCATAGCCGTCATTGACAAAGCAGAAACGATCTTGTGCTGGTCTCCCCGTCTTTGGAGGAGTCATGAGCCCCGCGCATGCCGGGCGGATGCATTCGCATCTGATTTTAAACCTGAATGCGGATATATTGGATATGGCAGAGAACGTTGGCACAGAAAGGCTAAGCAGCATGGTCGCTGACTCGATAAGGACAGGAATGGAGATCTGCACAGGCATGGTCACCCGCGAGATACTGCGCGCGCTGGAGAATCCCATGGTCTCGGCCTACCTCGACAAGGGGATGTCGCCCTACATAGCCGCTGCCGGAGCCCTTGCCTTCTCTGGCAAGGAGATAGGCGATGCTGGAATAATGGGGCTGCTTGCTGCTGTCGGAATAAACCCGAACCAGGAGTTCCTCTACGCACTGGGCAAACTGCACTACACCAACGAGCTCGTCTACATAACGGCGTTGCAGTACCTCAGGCTCAATGGCATGGCGGAAGGAATAAACGGAGTCGTGGAAGTGGTGAGGAACCTTGAGGTGGCTCCGGACCAGAGGATTGCCGGATACGTGATAGAGTACTCGCATGAGTACGGCTCACGGCCTCCGGAGAACGTAGGCATGGAGCTAAACAGGGAAGGGCCGGACAGGAAGTTCTTCAGGAGATTCTACCTCGGGATGCTTGACCTCTCGCACTCAATGGCAGAGCTGGCCGCGAGGGAGCTCAACAACACGCTCGAGGCGTGCGCGGATAAGATCACCGCGAGCCCGTCGATGCTTCCGTATATCGGCGCGATAGGCGTGCTTGCATTCACCGGCAGGGTTATGACCCCGGACAACATAGGCAGGGTGGTCTCCTCATTAGGGATAACTCCAGATGATAAGACTCTCGCAGATATTACGCCTCCGCGCTTCAAGAACCCCGTTATCTACCTGATCTCGCTCTACTATCTCTATGGCATAGAGCACAGGATCGATGCTGAGTCCATAAGCAGGGTTGCGGCTGCGCTCGGAGTAGATCCCGACCCGATGATGTCGGAGTACGTCCTTGCGTACTACAAGGCCAAGAAGGCGTCGTGGTAGGTCCTGAGCCTTTATGCACATATAGATTCTGTTGAGCATATCTCTACGCTAACAGTTACGGCTTGCTGCGGTTCGCTCTCATCCCCGCCATGAATGGATGGGAATTTCCCGCTCACATATTTAAACTTTGGCAGAGCCACCACCAGTACAGACCGATGGCGGTGCTGAGCCGAGGAATGACGCGGGTCAGAAGTTATATAGAGGATTGCATAATGTATATGTATAATGGTGATATCATGGTGGAGCTTCCAGAGAAGGCGAAGAAGCTGATAGACGGAAAGAACTTTGCGAATGTTGCAACGCTGATGAAGGACGGATCGCCGCAGATAACGACGGTGTGGATCGACCGCGACGGTGACAACGTGCTGATAAACACGACAAGGGGGAGGGTCAAGACAAGGAATGTTGGACGGGATCCCAGGGTCGCTGTCGCAGTATACAGCATTGAAGACCCCTACGATGCAGTTTACATCAGGGGAAGGGTTGTGGAGATCACCGATAAGGGAGCCGAGGAGCACATAGACAGGGTGGCGCACAAGTACATAGGCACAGACTACAGGCAGCATGGCGACAGGGTGATACTTAGGATTGAGCCTCTTCGCGTCGTGGTGCAGAAGCCCTGACCAGCGTCCATCTCACGGCGCTGCGGTTCACGAAGGAGAGGAACGAGTACCACGATGGTTTCGGCTGGAGTGTGGTCCCATTCAGGAGCCCGTAGTCCAGGCCCCTTGCAACCGATCCCTCGAGATGGAACCAGTATATCCTCTTTACGAAAGGATACGAGGAGTAGAATTCCATGTCCTGCTGCAGGAACGTATTCTGCTCCTGCTCCGTGAAGTTCAGCCCAAGCGTGTAGTTGCTGTTGGAGGGAAGCCCGGTCTCTGTTATCCATATCGGCTTGCCCGTCAGGTTCTCGTAGAGGTTCACGGTGTAGTTCAGCTCCTCGGTTATGGTGGCATTGCCGGAGAGGCTCTGGTTCAGGCTGTGGTAGGGAAGGATGTATGAGTGCAGCGAGATGGCGTCGCAGTACTTGGATGCTCCGTAGCTCCAGACCTGCGCGTAGAACTGATACTCGTTCTGCATGACGCTGAACGGGAAGGTCTGCGCGCCACCAAAGCAGACGATCGTGGCATTTGGATCCCTGCTCCTTATTATCTCGGATGCGCTCCTTATCATGTTGAAGTAGTTTAGCGCGCTCCCGTTCTCGTAACCGCCCATAAACTGCCTTATGAGGGGCTCGTTGTAGATCTCCCACTGCCGGACCTCGGGATAGTCTGCAAGCGCCTGCGCCACTGTCGCATTCCACGTACTCAGGTTCCAGTTGCAGTTTGATGCGCAGCCGTATCTAGAGGTCTGCGCGCCTAGTGTCACGTAGTCAAGTATGCCAAGATAGCTTCCGCCGGCCTTGGTCACGTTCGATATGAAGTTCATCTCGCCCTGGTTGAGCCCTATGTCAGCCCTGAAGCAGGTTATCCCGTTCTCCACGGCGTAAGTCATAGCCATTGCATTTGATGACGCATCAAGGCAGAACTGCTGGCCGTATCTCGCGCCCGACAAAGACGCGGTGGGCTGGGGTGACGTGGTCTGATGCTGATTGATCGTTGTCTGATACGCGGTAGTGGTCCCCTGCACTTGGCTCTTGTTGCCGAGATGCATGTAAACAGCAGTCGACACAATAACCGCAACAACGGCTATGGCAAGCACCTTGTACTTTAAATCCATACAGGTAATTTGGTATGAGTATTTTTTTAATGCTCGCATAAATAAGCCGGTGCTATCAGTCATGGCGGATCTGGTTCCTATAATCATCCTTGCGGCGGTCTTCATCGCGATAGCCGTAAGGCAGATCGGAAGGTTCAGGCTGGGGATCTGGCAGGTAATGCTCGCAGGGGCAGCGGCAATGCTTCTCAGCCTGCAGATCTCCCCGGCGGCTGCCTTCGGATACATAGACTTCAACGTGATCCTGTTCCTTATAGGTGCTTTCATAATAGGCAGGGCCCTTGAGGAAAGCGGCTATCTGGACCATCTTGAGTATGTCTTATTCAGGAGGGCTAAGGGAGTGAGTGACCTGGCTCTCCTCATACTCTTCGGGTTCGGATTCGCTTCGGCTTTTCTCATGAACGATACGCTGGCGATAATAGGCACCCCGCTTGTTATGGGCCTCTCCAAGCGTCACTATCTTGACCCCAAGATGATGATGTTCGCTCTTGCTTTCGCAATAACCACAGGGAGTGTCATGAGTCCGATAGGAAACCCGCAGAACCTGCTCGTGGCCACGAGCGGGATCTCGAATCCGTTCGCCGAGTTCTTCAGGTACCTATTCCTGCCAACGATAGCGAATCTTCTCGTTGCATATCTTGTCCTGAGGCTCTTCTATCCAAGGGAGTTCGGGAAGCGCCTGGAGCTCGGCCGCAGGATGCCATTGAAGGACAAGAAGCTCGCGGCTCTTGCCAAGATCTCGCTCGGGCTCTTCCTCCTCCTCATCGCTGCCCAGGTCTTTACGTCAGCGTTCGACATCGGAATCACGCTGCCGCTCTCCGGCATATCGGTTGTCGCTGCGCTTCCGGTCCTCATTTTCAGCAAGAATCGCGCACGCCTGGTGCGGCGCATCGACTGGAGCACCATAGCATTTTTCATCTCGCTTTTCGTGGTGATGGGTGCCGTATGGCAGTCGGGATTCTTCCAAGGTGCAGTCTCAGGTTCAGGGATCGGGTTTGGATCGATATCCGTCGTCATCCCGTTCAGCATAATCGTAAGCCAGTTCATATCCAACGTGCCGCTTGCCATCCTCTACCTGAAACTCCTCGGCGCCTCGACGCTGTCTGCGATATCGCTCATGGCTCTCGCCGCAGGAAGCACAATAGCGGGAAACCTGACCATACTGGGAGCCGCAAGCAACGTTATCATAATCCAGAAAGCAGAGAGGAACTATGGCCAGACCATCTCCTTCGTCGAGTTTGTGAGGATAGGAGCCCCGCTTACGATACTAAACGCGCTTGTATACCTTGCCTTCCTCTCGGCGGGCCTCTGAGGAACCACACATCACTTCCCGGCCCTCTCGACCGAATGCTTCGTTATCCGTAGGTTGCAGCTGACATGGGCCGAGCACCACGCGTAGCACTTATCGGCCAGCTCCTTTGAGGCGTAGTGCAGCCTGCAGACCCCGCATACGAAAAGCCTCGACGCCATGACTAGGTATATCACATGCGAGTATAATACGCTTGCGCCTGTAGCTTGGGTACTGCAGGGCACCCATGCAGATTATAATTGCATGGCACGCAATAACAACGATTCTTATGAACCCAAAGATAATCATAATAGCAGTAATTGTGGCTGCGGCCATAATCGCATCGGGGGCGTACGTGGTCTCTGCCAGCCAACAGCAGATTGTCGTGGCAGGGGACAATGTTTCCGTCTACTATACCGGATCGTTCACAAACGGCACCGTCTTTGACTCGAACGTTGGAGCGCAGCCACTCTATTTCACGGCAGGTGCCGGTCAGGTGATAAAAGGTTTCGACCAGGCGGTCATAGGCATGAAGCTCAACCAGAGCAAGCAGGTGACTATCCCTGTCAACGAGGCCTACGGCCCGGTAAATCCGAGGCTCATCGTCAGCGTTCCGGCAAAGGCCTTCGGAAATCAGACCGTGCAGGTCGGGACAAAAGTAAGCGAGGGTACAGGCAGACAGACGGTAGATGGAGTGGTAGTTGCTGTGAACGCAACGAATGTTACTGTGGACTTCAATCCGCCTCTCGCGGGCCAGACGCTTGTCTTCACGATCAAGGTTGTGGGGATACAGAATAAGTAAGTACCGAGCAACGGTATTGTTACCGTAACTAGATCGGAGTTAACCAAGAGTTAGAGTAGGAGTATCCCGCAACGGGCTTGGAGGCATCGACGGCGATTAGCCCCCTATCTTGAACATCTTCGTGCCGCAGACAGGGCAGGTACCTGACATTGCCTTCTTTCCGTTCTTCATTGTCACTTCCTTGGCCTCCTTCATGTCCCTCTTCTGCTTGCACTTGACGCAGTATGCTTGCACCATGTTATCCGCATTCTATATGACATAATGGTTATTAAAGCTATTGGAACCAAGTAAGTGTTAATGGAGTCAATAAACAGCCTCCTGGATCTAAGTGGCAAGGTTGCAATAGTCACCGGTGGAGCCAAAGGAATCGGATACGGGATAAGCTATAGGCTCGCAGAGGCAGGCGCAACGGTGGTGATGGCAAGCAGGACCGCTAGCGATGGGGAGAACGCCGCAAAAGACCTCCTGGGAAAAGGCTTCAAGGCCACTGCGATAGCCACTGACGTCTCCCAAGAGGACCAGGTAAGGGGCCTAGTGAGCGAGACGTTAAAGAGATTCGGCGGCATAGACATACTTGTAAACAATGCGGGAATATATCCGACCATCCCGCTCTCGCATATGTCGCTTGCTGATTTCGACAATGTCCTCTCTATAAACCTTAAGAGCGTCTTCCTATGCACAAAGTATGTCTCGGATGAGATGATAAAGGGGAAGAGAGGCGGCAGGATAATAAACATAACTTCGATAGACGCGCTCCATCCTTCATCGATAGGCCTTGCACACTACGATGCTTCGAAGCACGGCGTATGGGGGTTCACGAAGAACATCGCGCTCGAGCTTGCGCCACATAGGATATGGGTCAACGCCATAGCACCGGGAGGAATACTGACTCCGGGAGTGCGTAAGCTGCAGGAGTTGACTCATATGCCACAGGGAGTCGACACGGAAAAGATGATGGATGAGTTCCTCTCGAGGATACCAATGGGTAGGATGGGCGAGCCGGATGACATAGGTAAGGTGGCGCTCTTCCTCGCTTCCGGGATGTCGTCATACATGACAGGAAGTCAGATAGTCGTTGACGGAGGCGTGCTGCTCAGGTGAGCTGAGCCGGACTTGTAAAGTTTATAAGCTTTACCGAATATATCTTCTCAAGGGTTTGCATGGCAACCAATGTAACGAACTTGGGAGTTGAGGGGCTAAGGAGCATCAACAGGTACTTCTTCTACCAGCTGGTAGCTGTAATACTCACGATAATAGCAGAGATCATAGTGTTTACGCTGATAGGAAGCGCTTCTTCAATCGCCGGAGCTGCACTGCAATCGGCGCAGGGCGCAGGTTCGATGGTTCTTATCTTGATAGCGCTTCTCGTGATAATAGAGATCGTGCTCCTTGTCTTCTCGGTCTATGCGTTACTCAGCCTGATGTTCGGAATCAGGGACCTCAGGAGAAGCCAGTTCAAGAACTCCGCAGCATACGCCGGCATCTCAAAGTGGCTCAAGTGGCTTGTGATCCTTTCGGTAATACTCGTTGCGATCATAGCGGTAGTAGTTCTTGCGCTGATAGTCTCGGTAGCGACCTCGTTCGTCGGCTCTTTCATTGGCTCTTACTCTGGATTAGGCGCAGGATCCGCAAGCGCGGGATCTGGTGCGCAGGCGTATTTCAGCATGCTACTGATCTTCACCTTCCTGCTCATGGTCGTCGAGCTTGTTTTTGGATGGAAGCTCTCAACGCTCTACAAGAAGCTCTCGTCTGACGTCTCGCAGAAGCCGCTCAACACCGCAGGGAATCTCCTGCTTGCCAGCATCGTAATCCTCTTTATAGGAGGGCTGATAAGCCTTGCGAACGGCTTCTCTTCTGCTGTCTCATTGTACACATCTGTCGGGGCAGGTAGCACAGGCTTGGATCTTGTCTCAGCTATAATCGGCTTTGTCGGCCTGATCGTCTCTGCGGCATCGCTCTATCTCGGGTGGACGGGAACCTCTGCAGCGCTCAGGAAGCAGTAGCATTTTAGCACGGTTTGCCCCTTGGCCAAGTCACGCTATCGGGAATTATCCTTATGCCATCAAGAAAGGCAACACGCAACGGACCCTCGCCAGGTGGGACAGCAGGTCCGGCCGCTCTCGTCAGGAGATGGGCCTCGATAGTCAAGTTCTGGACGTTTCCGATAGGCGTCATACCGGTCACTGTGGGAGCCGCGCTCTACCCGTCGGGCTTCAGCCCGTTCTTCTACGTCCTGATGGTCAGCGGAGTGGTCTCACTCAACTTCTCCGCCAACATGCTCAACGATCTCTTTGACTTCAGGCATGGAGTCGACAAGCGGACGGACATAGCGGTGATGAGGAGGGTGCACCCGCTGATCTCCGGGAACGCGACCCAATCCAAACTGGCTGCCGCGGCGATACTCCTTATCGTAATTGCGTCGCTCTGCGGCGCATACATATTCCTGCTGAGGGGCATGCCGATCCTTGCGGCGGGGCTCGCCGGGATACTCTCCGCCGTCTTCTATACAGCAGGAAGGGAGAATGTCAAGTCGACAGGGCTCGGGGAGCTGCTCGTCTTTGCCGTGTACGGACCCATAATCACGGCCAGCGCCTACTTTGTCGAGGCTGGAACGCTCTCGTACGCCGCGCTTGCCGCATCGCTTCCGGTTGGAATTGTGATATCGATGATACTGCTCGCGAACAACATACGCGACATAAAATCGGACTCCGACGCGGGGCTCTCGACGCTCCCGGTGAGGCTCGGACCGATCCGCGCGAAGCTTCTGTTCCGGTCTATGGCTGTGGCGGCCTACGCATCCGTGATCCTCTTCTCGGCGCTCGGCGTGATCCCGCTCTTCTCCCTCGTGACGCTCGCCAGTATACCGTATGCCGGCTCGCTGATCGGTGCAGTGGCATCCCCGCGCAAGGCCCCACCGAACTCCGCGGAGCTGGGCTCGCGCTTCGCGATCGCCTTCGGCGCCCTTCTCGTGCTCGGCTTCCTTCTGTAGCCACAATTGGACGGATGGAGCGGCCTTCACATAAATATTTAAATCCGACCATCGCATTAGCATCATGAAAATCTCAAAAGCCGTTGGATCGGTTGGTGGCGGAATAGTTGCTACGTTGGTTACGGGACTAATAAACACGACCCCAGAAGGATTGGTCGGTGGCGTGTGGTACGGATGGCCTACATCATGGCTCGTGAGAAGGGTCTTGGCGCCGCAGTACTTCCCCTGGTTTCCTAACTACACGAACTTCGTGCTCGATGTCATCTTCTTCGCGGCAGTCATCTATGCAATCCTTGTAATATCCAGACTGGGAGATACGCGCTGATTGGGAGATAATGACAAGCGTTTTGCTGGAAGCGCAGCCTTGGCTACATCGTGGTTTGGAGGTATTAGTTTGGGCTTAGCAAGTGAGTTTAGGGACTTTATAACCAAGGGAAATGTGATCGACCTGGCCGTTGCGGTGGTCATGGGAGTCGCGTTCAACTCCGTTGTAACTGCCTTCGTCTCAGATATAATAACGCCGCTGATAGGCGTTGCCGGACACTACGACTTCTCCGCACTTAACTACACCATAAACGGGAGCGCCTTCCAGGTAGGTCTCTTCATAAACCAGCTCATAAGCTTCATAATAATGGCCTCGGTGGTCTTCTTCCTGATAGTGAGGCCGATGCACAAGCTCTATGACAGCAAGAAGATGCCTGCCGGGACCAAGACATGCCCGGAGTGCCTCTCCGCGATACCGGAGAAGGCGACGAGGTGCGCGTTCTGCACCTCGAAGCTCAAGGCATGAGCACGGAAAGGAATAATAAGCCGTTTATTGCATAGAGATCGTGAGGAGATGAAATCTGACATGCTTCTAGGAGTCGTCTCGCTGATAGCCATAATAGTGATAGGCGCAGTTGCATTCTCTGCAGTCTTCCTGAGACCTGTCGCCTATCCTGGCCCGAATTACAGCGCGGTCGTCCAGCCGACACACACGGTCGTAGTCTCTGCCACCGGATCCGCAACCTCGCTTCCGACCCAGGCCCAGATATACCTGACGGCAACAGGAAACGGGACAACGGCGCAGGCCGCTACCGCATCGCTCGCAACAACCATAACCGCGGTGAACAAGACCTTATACAGGTACGTTGGCGGGAACCTGAGCATGATATCCACCAATTATTATTCATTGCAGAAGAACACATGCCAGAATTATTATGAGGTTACAACGATCTACCCGCCTTGCAACTCTACAGGATATAGTGCAACAGAGTCTCTAATCGTAACGATACCGAGCATAGACAATATCAGCTTGGCACTTACAGCCCTCGCCAACATACCGAATGTGTCGATAGACAGCATAAAGACGTTGCTCTCCAATTCGCAGATCTCCGCCCTGAGGCAGGAGGCCCTCCAGGCCGCGCTTACGAACGCAACCGTGCAGGCGCAGTCGCTTGCAGGAAATGCCGCGCTCGTGGCAAGGAACATATCGGTAAGCAGCTCGAACTTCTACCCGGGAGTCTACTTCAACACGGCGAGCGCCTCGCCTGCTGCCAAACAGGTGCATATATACGGCGGCACTAGCTCCGTTGTTGAGAATATAAGGGTAGTCTTCACATACTCGTGATTCGTGCTACTGCTCCTTTGACTCTCTCTTCTGTTCCGGCTTCACGGCCGGGAATGGAATCACTTCCTTGATCGAGACATTGTCGGTCATTATCATCGCAAGCCTGTCTATCGCAAGGCCCATGCCGGCCATTGGAGGCATGCCGTACTCGACGGCCTCCAGGAAGTCGCTGTCGATCGGAGGCGCCTCGTAGTCCCCCCTCCTCCTCTCCGCGTCCTGGGCCTCGAACTTTCTTCTCTGCTCGACCGGATCCGTGAGCTCTGAATAACAGTTCCCGAGCTCCCTGCCCGCAATGAAGAGCTCGAACCGCTCGCTCAGCCTCGGGTTTCCGCGCTTGTCCTTTGTGAGAGGGCACATGTATGATGGATAGTCGACTACGAAGGCCGGATGCCAGAGATCGGGCTTGAGGTACTTGTCGAAAAGCCCGTCGGCCACGTGGTACGCGTTCTTTATCTTGAGGTCGAGGTGCTCCCTCTCCGCAATCTTTACAGCCTGCTCGTCGCCCATCTCGCTTATGTCTATCCCAGCCAGCTTCTTGAGCTCCTCGACCCAATAGACCCTCCGGAAAGGGGGCGTGAAGTCGAGGTCCTTGCCCTGGTACGTTATCCTGTATGACCCGAAGAGCTTCTTCGCCAGTCCGGAGAGCAGCTGCTCGGTGAACTTCATGAAGTCCTCGTAGTCCTTGTAGGCCTCGTAGAACTCGACCTGGGTGAACTCCGGGTTGTGCGTCGAGTCTATGTCCTCGTTCCTGAAGTCCTTCGAGACCTCGTAGACCCTCTCGAACCCCCCGACCACCAGCCTCTTGAGGTAGAGCTCGTCCGAGATCCTCAGGAAGACCTTCGTCTCTAGCGCGTTGTATTCGGTTAGGAAAGGCTTCGCGTTCGCCCCTCCGTACGTCGGCTGGAGCACAGGGGTCTCAAACTCTATGTATCCAGCTGAATCGAGAGTGTCCCTAACATGCTTGAGTATCGTGGCCCTTGTTGAGAGGAAGCCCCTTACCTTGGGATTCATTATAAGGTCGAGATATCTCTTCCTGTACCTTGCCTCGACGTCAGTCAGCCCGTGGTACTTCTCCGGAAGGCTCAGCAGCGACTTTGCAAGCATCGTCACCTCCTTTGCCTCTACGGTTACCTCGCCCTTTTTTGTCTTTATGACGTTTCCCCTCACTCCGACTATGTCCCCTACATCGGTGAGCTCGATCAGCTCCATCGCCTCCTTTGCCGTGGCGTCATCGCGCGCGAGCACCTGTAACTTGCCGCTGGCGTCGAGAAGGTCTATGAAGATCAGCTTTCCCATGCCCCTGCGCTTGACCATCCTTCCCGCAACGCTGACCTCCTTCCCCTCAAGGGAAGCAAATCCGTCGATAACTTCTACAGACTTGTGTGAGACCTTGAACGAGTAGGGATAGGGGTTTATCCCCTTGCCCTTCAGCTTCTTGAGCTTCTCAAGCTTGAAGTCGTCGACCATCGATCATCACTATTCAGCAGATAGACTTTGTCTAATAACTATTAAAACCCTGACGGAACGGTCAGCCCTTTGCGGATCTCCGCATCGACCTTATTATCAGGTAGATGATTGCTACCCCCATGACTGCTACGGCAGCGACGATCGCCGAATCTGAACCACCTGTTCCGGAAGGCGGAGTTGGAGACCCGACTGACGTCGAGGCATTGGACTGGTTCTGCGATGCCGATGGCAGGATTGTAGTCGCTTGCGTTGTCGTATAGTTCGTTGCAACGGTCGTAGTTGGTTGTGCCGGAGTTGTAGCCTGCTGCAGGAATGCCGGCACGCCGGACAGGTAAAGCGTCTGGCCGTAGTTAAGCGGACCGTTCTTTACCGCGACGTTACCTCCTGATTGAGACGTGGTGAGGTTCACTGCAGCCTCTTCCGTGTCAACGCCGAACGTGCCCACCGAGGGGAACGGAACTATGGCGCTGCCGTTGTTATACCCGATCCACAGCGTCGCATTGGTATTGTTGAAACTCGCTATCGCACCGCTGCCCTCCCCGCCCAGGACCATCTCCGCGTCGTAGTAATTGCCGGTCGCATTTGACGATGCGTTCCGTACCGGGGTCAGGTAGTATGGAGTGACGAGGAGGTATGCGCTTGCGGCAGTTATGTTGAACGTGACGTTATCGTAGAATACGTACCTGTTGTTGTCTATGTACCCTATCCTGGCAAGCGGATGCTGACCGGGATCGCTGACCTCTATGACAGGCAGGAAGTACGTGGGTGGGTTCAGGTTGTATGTGGTGTTGAACCCGGCCGAGTAGAATCCGGCGGTGAAGTTCAGCGAGAACGGGTCATTTGACGATGGAGGGGTGACATTTCCCTCGCCGCTGAGGGTCTCGTTGGTGACGTTCGATATCACGCCGGTGAAGTTCCAGACGTTGTCGCCTATGACGTATGTCCTGTTGCTGGTGTTCACGTCCATCACGTCCTGGATCCAGTACGAGTACCTGTTCCCGCTGACTGAGGTGACGTTCATGACCACGTTGAGCTGGACCGTTGCCCCGTACGCAGATGTATTGGCCGGAGGACTGGAGTTGTACGCGTTTATGGAGTCGATCCTCGCGAAGCCGATGATCTCGTTCGTCTCGATCTTGTACGGCCCGGTGGCATTGGAGACGTTGTATAGACCGTAGCTGGCTATCCCCACAGGCATAGGGATGGAGGAGTTGAAGATGGAGAGGGGGGTGACAAGCTGGGCAGATGAAACACGTATTATTGGCGATAAGAGGGAGAGAACGAACATCAAACATAGTGCCTGTTTTATCTTGCTATCCATTTTATTGCCTTTTATACTCGACCGCAGCATTTGCACGTAACGTGAGTTTTAATTGAGAGATCGTTTTACATAAAGTGTGTCCTTTTTGTCAGCCAGCTTCCTCAGCTCGCCCAGACCCAGCACCTCGATCTTTACCTCCCTGCCCAATCCGGCCTCCATTGCGCGTATGCCCTTCGGCTCCGGACTCTTGCTCTGGGATATTGCGAGCAGATCGACATCGCTGTTCCTGTCATATTCCCCCCTCGCCGTGCCGCCATAGAGTATCAACGAACTTATATTCTTGTTCTCTTCCACAAACGACTTGGCGTACTTGGATATTCTCAGCAATATGTACATCCTCTTAAGTTCTGCAACAGTGCTATTGCCGGATGAGCCGTAAAGCGCAATATTCCCCGCCTCTTCCCGGTTCAGGATCCCTCCTTCTCGTAGAGTCGAAGATACGTCGGCGGCGGTATTCGGGCTTATCTCCAACAGTCTTGCCAGACCTTTGATGTGGATCTTCTCGCCGTTCCAGAGGAAGTACTCCAGTACTGCGAATCCCTTAAACTTTCGCCACTCGTCCAGTAACATAATATAGAGTACATTGGTATTATATGTAATACTATCGTTCTCTTGAGCGTACGATCCTGCGCCGCATTGCAGGATCAGATATGGCAGAGTGTCTGCCTTTCCTGTATGCGGTCCAGATGACATTGGAGACGTTGTATAGACCGTAGCTGACTATGCCGACAGGCACCGGAATGGAGGAATTGACAATCGATAGCGGAGTTACTGGATGCGCGTATGCCATGGTGAGGATAAGCGGTGACTGGGAGAGCACCGCGATGTTGACGGTAGTTCTGGCATGCACTGATCTTACCTCGGACAACGAGGACCCGTGTGACTGACACATGTTGGAAAGCGCAGGTATAAATCCGCTTCCTGCCGGGAAGTCCTTCTTCGCCGACTCCCGCTCACGCCGCTAAAGCCTTGAGTACTGCATAGGCTTTATCTTGGAGGATATCTCCGAATAGACGTGCGACGTGCACGCCTGCCACCACGAGGTGCAGAGATCGGCGATCACGAAGAGCACAGGCACCAGGTACCATGCCGGGAGTGTGCCCGCGAAGAGTGCACCGGCGAGGATTGCAACGATCAGCGGCAGGAATGCGGCAGTGTTTATCAGCATCATCCGCAGAGACTGGCCGCTTAGGAAGAGCCAGCTCCTGTTCAGCGCGGTGTTCCTGTATATCCTCTTGCCGTACATGAGCTGGATCGCGATGGACACATTCAGGTTCGCGATGTAGAGCACGGTGGCTATGACAAGAAGGACGATGAATGCGGCCCAGTACAGACTGATCGTGTACAGCTTGTGCAAGGCGATCATCAATACACCGAGATACGAGATCACTACAACCGGCTCCAGATAGGCAAGTGACATCAGCATCGATCCGGCAGGGTTTGATGCCTTCATGCCTGAAAGCCTTGCCTTAGAGAGCGCACTGAGCGGGGCGGCAACAAGTAGCCAGAGGATGAAGAACGCAAGGCTGTACACGGATATCCAGAGTATAGAGTGCGCTCCAATGACCAGGGCGATGTAGAAGGCAAGTATCAGGCTCCCGGGGATGTTAAGTGCAAACACAGGGGCGTTGGACGCCAGAAGGACAAGGGATAGCGCGAGCGCGTTGCCGGGGCGGATCTCCGGAGCCACCATGTGGGTGGCGCTGAACTCCCCCTTCTTGTCTTCGCTAAAAGTGTGTGTGCGTAACTTCTCCCGCTCGCCCCTTGTTATTGGCATTCGGTCACTTGTCGAGAGGAAGCACTATGGTCGGCTTGTTTCCAGACCCGCCGCCCTTGATTCCGACGAACTTGATTGCGGTGCCTATCGCGGTTATCTCCATCCAGCTTCCCATCGGCACCACGTTGAGTTTGACCTCGATGACCCCATCTGCCCCGAGCTTCTCGGCCTCGTCCTTCATCCTGCCCAGTGCAAGCTCCCTGGCATTGTACATCAGCTCTGTTATCTGCGGGACCTCCCCCTTTGACATTCCCTTCACAGCGCTTCCCAACCCGCCCACGACGCCCATGCTGTACACAGAATTGCCCAGCACAAGCCCGACAGGCATGTAGCCTTTGTCGAGCAGCATCCAAAAGTCCGATGTGCTCAGGTCACTAGTAAACACTCCACTGCTTCCGCCGCTTGTAGCTGCCATATTGACACCATATAATTATCGATAGCAACATTAATAAGGCAACATTAATAAGCATTATTGGCCAAGTATCCCTGATGCCATGGTCTCCCTTTTAGGAATGATCCTCGTTATATTCGCGCTCTTCCTAGCCGCTACAGGGCTTGTAGGCATCGCGGAGGGTGCGCTTGCCGTAGGCATCCTCTTCCTGATCATCGCGGCGCTGCTCATGTTAGTGGGGATCGCGCTCCTGAACGCGCCGTCCAGCTACTTCCCGCAGATCCGGACTGGTCGGATGGCTTCTTCGGGACTGCAGCGCCAGGGCATCGCGAGCCCTTACCAGGGCGGGGCCTGGCAGGGAAGTGCGGGCACCATGCAGAACGGATTCCAGAATTTGAACAACGGCGGCGGTGCCAAGAGGCAGAAGACCGGCGCACTCGTCATTATGGTCTTCGGGCTGATCATCTTGATGACCGGCGTGTGGTTTATCGGATTGATCCTCCTGGCAATAGGGGCGAGAGGTTATCTGTCCCCGACATCATCGCGGCGGGCTGCATTCCGTCCTCCCCCGATCTCCCAGATCTCCGGAGTTGAAACTGACGGATTCGAGTAGAACCTGTGCGGGCCCGGTGGGATTTGAACCCACGACGTACGGATTAAAAGTCCGCCACTCTAGCCATACTGAGTTACGGGCCCGAGACTCCGAGTAGTAAGATGACGTGATAAGTTAATTAAATTAACCATCGATATGTCAAGCATGGTCTCGGCTTACATTGCCATAATCATCTTCGCCGTCATGGCGCTCCTTGAGCCCCTTTTGATGCTGCTCACTTCGATCATGATACGGAGAGGGAACATGCCGAGCAGGGTGAAGAAGAGCAATTATGAGAGCGCCGAGGAGAGCAGGGGATCGAGAACGACGGTGATGGGCGAGTACCTCTACTACTTCCCGATGTTCCTTGCCTTTGAGATAATAACCGCGATAATGCTTATCTGGGTCACGGTGGCCAGGGCATCCGCGCCGCTGGTGAACTATGCGATACTTGGCCTCTTCATCTTCGGCTTCGTCTTCGAGGTCTTTGTGATAGCGCTTGCGAAGTCAGCAAGGGAATGATTTGATGAGCGATGAGATAGACCACGATAGCCCAGAATTCCTGAACGCCAGGAGGGAGATGGACCTGCTCGTTGCGGGCTCGGTCTCCGAGAAGCAGGCGAAGCCCAACGTGGTCTTTGCGAAGTTCGCGGACCTGATCAAGTCGATGCCCCCGACGAAGGACGCGGTGAGGTGGTCGAGGAAGAACTCGCTCTGGCCGCTGCAGTTCGGGCTCGCTTGCTGCGCGATAGAGCTGATGGACTTCGGAGCCGCAAGGGTAGACGCGGAGAGGAAGGGATACCTGCTCTTCAGGGCCACCCCGAGGCAGTGCGACGTCATGCTGGTTGCCGGATGGGTCACGAAGTCGATGGTGCCCGAGATCAAGAGGCTCTACGAGCAGATGGCGGAGCCCAGGTACGTCATAGCGTTCGGGGAGTGCGCCACGTGCGGAGGGCCGTGGTGGGAGAGCTACAACATAGTCAGGGGAATAGACCAGGTCCTTCCCGTGGACGTCTACGTCGCCGGATGCCCGCCCAGGCCGGAGAACCTCTTTGCTGCACTGATAAAACTACAGAATAAGCTTGGTGGAGAGATTGAAGATCGATAGGAACGAACTGATGCACATTGTCCGGAGCATGAAGGGAGCCGGATACGACTATCTCGTTAAGATAACGGCCGTAGACTACGAGAGGAGCATGACCGCGATATACTTCCTCAGGGAGATGAAGTCCGGAAAGGACGAGACGCTCGAGATTGAGCTCGATCCTAGGGACGCGTGGCTTCCGACCGTGATAGACACGTTCCCCGCCGCTGACTGGTACGAGCGCGAGCTCTCGGAGATGTTCGGGATACAGATACGCGGCAGGATAGCTAAGCGGCTTCTCCTGGAGAAGTGGGACGGGACAGAGCCTCCATTTCGGAAGAGCTTCAAGTGGAACAGCGACTACAAGACTGCGGATGGTGAATGATAGATGCCTACAAGGATCAATATAGGCCCTGTGCACCCGAGCACGCACGGAGTGCTGAGGCTCGTAGCCGACGTCGAGGGTGACACGATAACGAACCTGGAGCCGCACATAGGCTTCCTCCACAGGGGGGTGGAGAAGCTCGTGGAGACGAGGATGTACATGCAGAGCCCTCCGTACATGGAGAAGCTCGATTACGTTGCTCCGCTGGCGATGGACGATGCGTACGTTGCAACTGTGGAGGCCGCGCTTGGCATAGAGGTCAAGGAGCGTGCCATGTACGTCAGGCTGATACAGCTCGAACTGCAGAGGATAGCAAGCCATCTCTTCTTTACCGGTGCCCTGTGCAACGACATGGGCCTGATGTTCACGATGTTCATGTGGTGTTTCGAGGACAGGGACAGAGTGCTCGACCTTCTGGCGCAGACTACGGGGCAGAGGATGTTCTATGTGAGCATGAGGCTCGGCGGTGTCACGCTCGACCTGCCCCCCGACTTCGCGGACAACTGCAACGAGTTCCTCGACTATATGGAGAAGAGGCTGGGTGCCTACGAGAACTTCATGGAGAAGAACCCGGTCTTCATGGAGAGGATGAAGGGCGTTGGTGTCCTTACATCGCAGGAGGCTAAGGACCTCGGCGTAACCGGACCGGTACTGCGGGCCTCGGGGGTGCCTTATGACGTGAGGAAGGCCAAGCCCTATTATGTCTACGACAAACTGCACTTCGAGGTGCAGACGGACAACAGGGGAGACAACCTCGCGAGATACAGGGTGAGGATTATGGAGATCAGGGAGAGCGCGCGGCTCATCCGCGAGGCGCTCAGGCAGATCCCGGAAGGGGACGCGAAGGGAATGCCGGTGAAGCTCATCGGGCCGGCGGCAAAGAACAGAACCGTGACGGTCAGCAGGGAGTGCCCGCGAGGCGAGGCCATGATGTACATGGTCGCCGATCCGCAAAAGCCATACAGACTCTCCATACGCTCCCCCAACTTCGTAAACCTCTCTGCACTGCCCCACATGGCGAAGGGACACCGGCTCGGGGACCTCTTCGCGATAATGGGAACTCTTGACTTGGTGATGGCCTGTGTTGATAGATAGCCTCATAATTTACTCGGTGCTCTCCCCGATCGCCTCGTGGTGGCAGGCGTGGACAGGCTCCGGAAGCGTACTCCTCTACTCCGCGGCCATAATCATCTATGCGATAGCCGTAATGATAATGATCTCCATCTTCGCCTACATATTCGGATGGGTGGAGAGGAAGGTCATAGCCAAGATCCACCATAGGCACGGCCCTACATACGTAGGAAAGTACGGCATACTGCAGAACCTCGCCGACATAATAAAGCTGCTCGCCAAGGAGAACATAACGCCGGCTAACTCTGACAGGTTGCTCGTCAAGCTTGCCCCGATCCTGCTATTGGCGATACCGACATTCCTGATACTGCTGCTTCCGCTCTCGCAGAGCCTCCAGGCAACCAATCTGGGTCTTGGCCTCCTGATAATCTTCGTCATAATAGCCTTCCTTCCTCTAGCCGTATTCATAGCCGGATTCGCGACGGGAAACAAGTTCGCGGACATAAGCGCGCAGAGATCAGTGCTCATGCTGGTCAGTTACGAACTTCCGATGGTGATAGTCGTTGCCGCCATCGCCCTCGCCGCGGGGAGCTTCAACCTTGCCTCGATAATATCCGCGCAGGCCGGATTCACTTACTTCGCGATCGCAATGCCGATCGGGCTCTTCGTCTTCTTCGTGGCAATGCTCGCGGAGATGGAGAGGCCGCCGTTCGACCTCAGGGAGGCCGACTCGGAGCTGATAGCGGGATGGCTCACTGACTTCAGCGGCCCCTACTACGCGATAGCGCTCTTCATCGACTACACGAAGGTATTTCTTGGAAGCCTGCTCATCGCGATGCTGTTCTTAGGCGGATGGCTCGGGCCCGTACTCCCCGGAGTGGTGTGGCTCATTCTGAAGGCCTTCATCATAGCCTTATTTGTCATAATAATAAGGGCAGCAACCGTGAGGATGAGAATAGACAGGATACTCAGGTTCGGATGGACGTGGCTCCTTCCCCTTTCCTTATTAAACCTTATATTGGTGTATATACTGTTCGCGATCTGATGGCATGATACGACCGATATTGCGCGCGATGAAGGCCCTCGGGGAGAAGCGGTCCACCGTGGAGTTTCCCGAGAAGAGGGAGTCTCTGCCCGACAGCTACAGGGGAAGCCTGAGGCTTGACATGAGCACCTGCATAAGCTGCAGGGCCTGCGAGATCATCTGCCCGAACAAGACCATAACGATGGTTGACGTTCTCACCGACAAGGGAAGGAAGGTCATGCCGCAGGTCGGCCACGAGAGGTGCCTCTTCTGCGCGCTCTGCGAGGAGGTCTGCCCTCCTAAATGCCTGACGCTCTCGAAGGACTACTCTTACGAGGCTTACGACAAGAGGGAGCTCCTGAAGAGGCCGGAGGAGCTGGAGTAGGTTTTCATGCTTGGGGTATACGATATCGCATTCGCGGCTGTTTCAGTCCTCATGATAGTATCCTCGCTGTTCATCTTCTTCTCAAGAAGGCTGGTGCACGCGATACTTGCGCTGACAACCGCATTCATCGGAAGCGCCCTGGTCTTCCTGCTGCTCGGGCAGGTCTTTGTCGCCATGCTTCAGCTGCTCATATTTGTCGGGGGGCTCTCGACCTACCTGATGGTCGCGATCGCATACGAGGAGAAGCAGAGGAGGTACGTAAGCTACAGGACCTTCTTCGTGGTGGCCATAGTCTTGGTCTTCTGCCTCTACGCGTTCACCTATAGGGTGGTCGGGCAGGAAAGCCCTAACGGCTATGGCATGGTCTCGGCCTTCGGGCCGGCATTGCAGGGCTATTACTTCATACTCTTCGCCGTGGTGGTTCTCCTCTTCGCCGCTGCGGTAGGAAGCGTGCTCTTCCTCAAGAAGTTTACGAAGGTGGTGACCTGATGATAGTGCTCGCATACGTATTCGCGCTCGCCGTCGCCCTGATAGGGGTGGCGATGGCCGGGCTCGCCACCGACAGGCACTTCATAGTGATAATGCTCGGCATAGAGCTCATACTCCTAGCGAGCACCATAGCCCTTGTCGCGTTCTTCGAGTCCAACAACGCCGTCAATCCCGGAGCGATGGTGCTGCTGATAAGCATATGGGCCGTGGCAGCGGTAGAGATAATCACGCTGATAACGTTCTACGTGTACATGAAGTTCAGGAGAATAGACTTCGACGTCTCGAAGCTGTCGAAGATGAGGTGGTAGGATCTTCCCGTTGTTGCTGGTAGTGCCGATGCTTGCTGCACTAGCGGTTGTGCTGCTGTCCGGAAACAGGAGATGGTCCAAGTACGTCGCGGTAGTGGGGAGCATGTCCGGCCTTCTGTTGCTCTACTTCATTTCGTACGGCACGACTACGCTCCCGTGGTTCATCATAGGCAACTTCACCTTCAACATAACGATGACCATAGAGCAGTTCAATCTCGCGCTTCTCTTCGTCGTTCTCTTCATAGGCTCGCTGATAATGGTATACTCATCGGCGTTCATGGAGCTGCTGAGCGAGCAGAGGAGGTACTACGCCGAGATGCTCGCATTCGAGATCTCGATGGTCATCTTCGCGATGAGCGGAAACTTCATACTCCTCTTCATAGCATGGGAGTTCCTCAGCCTCTTAAGCTACCTTCTCATAGGGTTCTGGCACGTCAGGGACAGGGCCAACAGGGCCGCAAGGCTTGCCGTAACGACCGTCTTCATAGGCGACATAGCGCTGATAGCGGCGATCGTGATCTTCTGGAGCTACTTCGGAAGCCTTGAGTTCTCCACGATACTTGCATCCGTCCCAGCCGTGATACCGATAAGGCTCTATGCGGGGGTTCTGCTCCTGCTGCTTGCGATATTCACGAAGTCGGCGCAGTTCCCGTTCCAGGAGTGGCTTCCAGAGGCAATGGAGGGGCCCACCCCGGTATCCGCGTTCCTGCATTCGAGCACAATGGTCAAGGCAGGGGTCTTTGCCGCGATAATACTCTTTCCGCTCCTATATGGCGCCAATGTGCTTCCGGTTATACTCGTGGTGGGGATAATCACCGCTGTCATCTCCACCCTGAATGCGATGAAGGAGACGCAGATAAAGAAGGTGCTTGCATATTCCACGGTCCAGGAGCTTGCGCTGATGCTGATCGCCGTAAGCGTGGGTGCGATATTCGCCGCGATATACTTCTTCGTCATACAGAGCTTCTACAAGGCGCTTCTCTTCTTAAGCTCCGGCTCGATAATGAGATCGACCAGTGAGGAGCATCTCGGGAACGTGTCCGGGCTCAGATCGAACAGGCTCCTCTTTGCATCGACGTTGATAGGCGTCCTCTCGTTGGCTGGCTTCTTCCCGCTCTCTGGCTTCTTTGCAGCGGCGAGCCTTGATACCACGATCTTTGGCAATATGCTCGTGTACGTAATAATCTCGCTCGTGGGCTTCGGAACGAGCTTCTACATATTCAGGTGGTTCTTCAACGTATCTAAGCGGCCTGCAGGAGTGGGGGTTGAGATCAGGTATTCCGGAGAGTCGAGGCGCATCGTCTATCCTGCAGCGCTGCTGGCGCTGGGCACCGTTGCGGCATCGGTCATCTTCCTTGGCATAGAGAGGTTTCTCTCCCAAGGCGCTGCGTCTGCACCCTACCTCTCGAACAGCTTGCCGCTGGGAATAGGACTATACGATGCCATAATCTTCACGGTTCTCATAATTGCTGGGGCGGTGATATCTTATCTCGTCTACGCGTCGAGATACCCGAAGAGGCTCTCGCGGGTCGGGATGGGGCCGCTCAAGCCCCTGGTCTATAGCCACATGGTCTTCATGGCGGTCTACAACCTTCTGGCCAAGTTCGTATACTATATCGGTGACGGGATAGGATTCTTGGACGACTCGCTCAACACGGCCCTGGATTACCTTGGTCACACGGTAATAGTCATAGCGTCGCGTTTCAGGAGGATCTCTGTAGGGGCGATCAATCCGTATGCATTCATCTTTATCATAGGCCTGATCTTCCTGCTCGCATACGTATACATGGTGGCTTGATGGCATTCGGCATATCGCAGATAATCGGGCTTGCAACACTGCCCCACATCCTGTTCGGACTAGCGGCGCTGCTGGTCCTCGGAAACATAATAATACGGATGACAAACAGGGAGAAACTCAATTTTGCATACAACACCGTGGTCATGATACTTCTCGTTGCGCTTCTGGGCTGGATGCTCTACAGCAACTCCACGGCGACAGCCTTTGGAGTGATCTCGATAAATCCGTTCTCGCTCTTCTTCATGGCAATAATGACCTTCGGGCTGCTTCTCGTCACCCAGATAGCGTACTCTTACGCACCGCGGTTTGATGACTTCTCCATAATGGCATCCTTCTCGCTGATGGGAATCTACCTGGTCGCGTCCTCGCTCTCGCTGGTAACGGTATTCATCGGCCTTGAGCTGCTGACCATACCGACCGTGTTCATGATACTCCTGTCAAGAAAGAGCCTCGAGGCCGCAACAAAGCTCTTCATAATGGGTTCCATAGGCATAGCCATACTCTCGTTCGCGATCGTCGTCTTCTACGGCGGAACGAACAGCATAAGCCTGCATCAGGCGGGACAGCAGACAGACATACTGATTCTCGCCGTTGTGCTCTTCATCGCGGCACTGGGCTTCGAGGCCTCGATCTTCCCGTTCAACGTGCTGATCCCGGACGTCTATGAGGGATCTCCAGCCTACGCAACGGCGATGCTCGGAGGAATAAACAAGAAGGTCGGGTTCGCTGCGCTGATCCAGATAATGATGCTCCTCTTCGTATCGTACGGCTCCGCATTCATGATAATAGCCATACTCTCGGTCCTGACAATGTTCTACGGGAACCTGGTCGCGATAATGCAGCGCAACGTGAAGAGGATGCTCGCATACTCGTCGATCTCGCAGGCGGGATACATAATGATAGGCATCGCCACTGCAAGCGCGGCGGGAATAACGGCAGCTCTCTTCCAGATCTTCTCGCACATGATCCTCTTCATAGGCCTTCTCGCAATAGTCGCATGGCTCGAGTCGAGGAACAGGACCGAGATAGACGACCTGATAGGCCTCAAGGACGAGAACAGGCTCGCCGCGTTCGCGATGGCGCTCTTCATGCTCTCCCTGATAGGCCTTCCGTTCACCACGGGTTTCATCGGCAAGTTCCTCCTCTTCGTGAGCGCGATAAACGCCGGGCTCCTCTGGCTCGCGATAATCGGCATAATAAACAGCATAATATCGATATACTACTATGCCAGGCCGATACTAGCGGCGTACGCAACAAAGGAGGATGCGCAGAAGATAGGGCTTGGCAGGGGCATCTGGGTCGTGGTGGTGCTGTGCATATTGATCGTATTTGTCTTCGGAATATTCCCGCAGCCGCTGATACACGTGATCGGCAATGCAGGCTCTTACCTATCGGGCACGGCCTAGGGCAGGGAAGGAACGCATAAATAGTTTGGCTTCTGTTAATTGACAATATGGCGAAAAAGGCAGTGCGAAGAACGTCCAGAAAGCCGAGCAAGGAGGAGGAGGAGTGCTGCATGAACTGCTGCCCCTGCTGTGATTGCAGCTGCTGCGCCGGAAAGAAGGCAAAGTGCGGCTGCACTTGCTGCTGACCTGGACCTGGTTCTTCGTGCCGAAGTTGGCGTATGGCCATGAGAGGCCGTGGGGAGTGCCAACGATAAGTTAAAATAAGGGTTACGGCCAAGCGTATTAACGTATGCAGAAGATAACGATCGATCAGGTAATAACTGCGCTCAAAGGCTGCGTCGACCCTGAGATAGGGATAAACATAGTCGACCTTGGCCTGATCCACGGAATAACCATAGACAGGGAGAACAACATCAGCATAAGGCTCACCATGACGAGCCCGATGTGCCCTGTCACAAGCATAATCCTTGCCGACGTGCAGCTAAGGCTGGAGCATATCCAGGATGCGGGGCAGGTAAACATAGACCTGGTATGGGAGCCCGCGTGGACCCCGGAGATGATAACGGAGGAGGTCAGGATGAGCATGCAGGTCTGAGAGCAGTATGGCTTTGCCTTTACAATAGATCGTGATCTCCTTTCCATCAGTCCTTATCCTGCCCAGAAGTGCTTGACCTTTATGTCCCCACCAAAGACGAACTCAATCCTCTTGAAGTGGTAGGTTCCCGTGTGCCTGGCTCCCAGCTCCCTGTGACCCCTTCAACTTTCCCTTGTCCACATCGAGTATTATGATCTCCCTTTCCTTTGCCATAAGCAGACCTGGCTTACCTGAAGAAGTGCTCCTCGAAGTTCTTCACGTCCATCTCCGCCGTGTCGACGTCGGATGCATGTATTATGTTCTGGCATGCCCTCTTCTCAAGGTTCGCCTTGTATATCGAGTCCGCGGCAAAGTCCCCACGTATCGTGCCCTTGGGCGAGATCGACGGATCGGTCTTTCCGACTATCGCCCTTGCCTCGGTAACGGCATCGCCGTCCTTTGAGATTACGAGCGCGATCACGTCGTATGAAGTCGCATAGAGCCTGTTCCACGTGTTCAGCAGCTTGCCTATCTCGAACGGCACCTCGGTCTTGAATATCTCCATTATCTTGTCCTTCTCCCCCTTGTCCGTCATCGCCTTGAGTGTCTTTGCGCCCATGCCGTTGAGCTGCGTCTCGGAGTCCTGGTAGAGAAGCTCTGAGAGCTCTTTTGAGATCCTGCCCTTCTTGATCTTCTCGATCTTGAATCCTGCATTCTCAAACCTGCTTATCACAGTACCTACCAGCTTTCGCTCTATTCCGTCGTATTTTATGAATATCAGTTCTTGGCCCATACACTCGCCACTATCAAATCAATTTACTATATGCTGCCGTAGGATTTATATAATGTTAACCGTGCTCTGACGCTTATCATCAATTCACCACAGGCAATAAGCTCTACTTTACCGTCTATTTATATATTTTGTATGCAATTGAGATTGTACTCATACTGAAGTGGAGAAGATGATACGTCAGCCGATAATTTGCGTGATGGGCCACGTGGACCATGGCAAATGTGTTAGCGGAGATACCCTACTTGAGATAGGCGATGGAAGGATCATGTCTGCAGAATCGGCATTCAATACCTTTAATGACGGATCCCCCATAAGTCAGCCAGATGGCATAGCATACAAGGCTTCTGGAATGGCGCTCGTCTCGGTAGACGAGTGGGGTAAAGCCTCTCCCAGGGATGTCAGTCATGTACTGAAGCTTAAGGCAGACCGACTTATCCGCGTTACCACAAAGGCAGGTTATGAGATAAAGACCACTCCGGAGCATAAGTTCCTAGTCTTTTGTGAGGATGGAACGGCGGCGTATAAGAAGGCAGAGGAGCTACGCGCTGGGGATCTGCTATTGGTGCCTTTGAAGACAGATACCTCAGCACTGAATCTGACCGGAATAAAGGAGCGCATAATAGAAAAGCTTCCAGACACCTTCCTAGTTAAGATATCGAAGGGCCTCAACGAAAAGATCGTGCGCTATTGCAGTGGCAGGGTGTACAAGCTCGCTGGTGAGATAGGTGACGCCACGCTTGACAATCATCTAAGGCGCGGATTCTACCGGCCATCGGTGCTGATGCGCCTTCTTTTTCTCATGGGGTATCCCAAAGAGGAGATTTATGATAATATAGACGCGATAAAGTCAAGCACCAAAAAGAGAAGGGCAGGTCACACATCATACTGGTTGAAGATCCCTCATGAGCGCGAGGAGTTTGAGGCACTTTATTATGCCGTCGGGCTGTTGTTCGGTGACGGGATCGGGTCTTCGGCGAAACTGAGCAATACATCGCAAGTCTTGATCGATAAGTTTGGGAAGTGCCTAACAAAATCTTTTGGAATAGGCATAACATCTGCCTGGCGCAGAACATCTTATATTGTCGACCACAAAGGGGGCAGGACTTTCTCTAAGTTTCTAGTGGCTGTGTTTGACTATCCGGAAAAGGACAAGACAAGGATACTTGCACTGCCCGATATAGTAAGCATGTCGGACAACAGCCTTGCCGGAAAGTTTGTTCAGGGTTTCTTCGATGCTGAAGGGTTCGCAGAGTCAGAGAATTATACCGGAAGCATAGGGGTTAGCTGCGAGAGTCAGGTGTTGATGAGGCAATTGCCCGCATTGCTACACAGATTCGGGTGCCTGTCATACTTTGTAAAGAGATATAAACGGACTGCCCTGGAGATCAGCATAAGTGGATTGGAAAACCTTGCTGCCTTTGCAGAAAACATTGGCTTTACAGAGCCAAGTAAGGCAGAGAAGCTTAATAGAAATATTGGAAAGGCAGTTTCAAGCAGGATATTCGACATGACTCCGCTTAGCGGAAGGTTCGTGAAGGAACTTAGGGGTCAGTATAACATACACGGAAGACGCGGATTTGACCTGGGCTATTATGAGTCTAAGAATAACTTGACAAGATACGCCGCCAGAACAATACTGGGCTTTAGCGATGAGACAGCGGCCTTGCCAGTCGCTTCGGTGCTCTCTTCATATAAGACAGTTGCAGTTACCGGTACCGAATCCCTGAAGGGGGACTTCTCAGTGTATGACTTTACCGTAGATGGTACCCATAACTTTATGGCAAATAACCTGATTGTACACAATACCTCACTTCTCGACAAGATCCGAAGCACGACGATAACTGTTAGGGAGGCAGGGGGCATTACGCAGCACATAGGAGCGAGCGAGGTCCCCCTTGACGTGATCAAGAAGATAGTGGGACCGCTTCTTGAGAAGTTCGGGATCAAGATCACCATACCCGGGCTCCTCTTCATAGACACCCCGGGTCACGAGGCCTTCACCAACCTGAGGAAGAGGGGAGGGTCGGTTGCGGACCTTGCAATACTCGTTGTAGACGTCACGAAGAGCTTCGAGCCCCAGACGTACGAGGCGATAGAGATACTCAAGGAGTACAGGACCCCTTTCATAGTCGCCGCGAACAAGATAGACGCGATAACCGGATGGATGATCCAGTCTACTAACTCATTCACGGAGACGATCTCGAAACAGAGGAGCAACGTGGTCAACGACCTCGAGGCCAAGATCTACGGGCTCGTGGGCAAGCTGAGCGAGCTCGGGTTCAACAGCGAGAGGTTCGACAGGGTCAAGGACTTCAAGAAGGAGGTAATAATAGTTCCGGTGAGCGCCAAGACAGGGGAGGGGCTCGGGGAGCTGCTCATGTACGCGACCGGGCTGGCGCAGAGGTTCCTGGAGCAGCGCCTTGAGATAGAGGTAAAGGGGCCTGGGAGGGGCAACATAATAGAGAAGAAGGAGGACAGGGGGCTCGGGTCAACGATAGACGTGATACTCTACAACGGGACGCTAAAGGTAAATGACACCATTGCGTTCGCCACATCGGCTGGGATAGACACGGCGAAGATAAAGGCGCTGCTCAAGCCCAAGGAGCTCCAGGAGCTGCGCGAGTCGTCGAGCAAGTTCTACTACATAGACAGCGTGAGCGCCGCCTCAGGCATAAAGATAAGCGCGTCCAACCTCGACGGAGCGCTTCCGGGGTCGCTGGTCCTCTCCACCGAGATACCGAACTACGAGCAGGAGATAAAGTCGGAGATAAGCGAGATATTCGACGTGGAGAAGACGGGGGTCATACTGAAGGCCGACACGATGGGGAGCATAGAGGCCTTATCGAGGCTCCTCGGAGCAGAGAAGATAAGCATAAGCAAGAAGGAGATAGGGAGGGTGACAAAGAGGGACGTGCTCGACGCATACACTATGAAGGCGAGCGACCCCTACGGGGGCATCGTGCTCGCGTTCAACGTACCGCTTGACGACGAGGCGAAGGCCGAGAGTGAGGCAACGGGGATTAGGGTAATAAACAGCAACATAATCTACAAGATAATTGACGATTACAAGGAGTGGGCCGATGCGGAGAGGAAGATTGACAAGGAGGCGATAGAGAAGTCACTGGTCTTCCCGGGCAAGCTGACGGTGCTCCCCAACAGCTGTTTCAGGGTCTCACATCCCGCGGTCTTCGGGGTGAAGGTAGAGAGGGGAAGGCTGAGGCCCTCGTGGCAGCTGATGAACCAGCACGGCGAGATAGTCGGGAGGGTCAAGGAGATGCAGGACAACGCGATAAGCCTCAAGGAGTCGAAGGCTGGGGAGAGCATCGCCATCTCGATGGAGGACGTGACCTTCGGCAGGCAGGTAAGGGAGAACGAGACGCTGTACACCTTCATGAACGACGAGAACGAACGCTCATTGAGATACAAGTTCCCGGACATGCTCGACAACGAGTCGAGGGACTTGCTGGACGAGATATCAAATATCAAGGCAAGAGCGAAGGGATGAACTTAGGGCCTATGCCCCGGGATAGTCAGGGTCGTGCCAGTTTATGGTCCTGTAGTCTGACTTTATGTCAAGGCTCCTGAACGGCAAGAGCCCCTTTATCGGCCTCACCAGCTCTCCGTAAAGCATCCTTATGCCCTCGTTCCTGAATATCCTTCTGTGCCTCCGCACTGCCTTCTCCATGGCCTCCTTCCTGCTCTCGCACAGCACCATCCCAAACGATCTGAAGCTCCCGCTTATCGGGAAGATCGCCTGAAAAGTGTTGAACATCGGCATCTCCTTGTCGTCGCTAAAGTAGCAGCTCCTGGCATTTGCGAATGCGACAGAAGATGTCGTCTTGGTGAACGTGTAGTTTATGAAGTACACCATGCTGCTGTATCCCTCTCCCGGACTCTGTACAGCCACAGTAAAACGCGTTATGATCCCGCTCTTGACCATGCTGTAGAGCCGGTACCTGGCTGTGGCTTCGGTGATTCCGAGCTTCGACCCCAACTCCCTGTAACCCGTCCGTGAGTTGCTGTTCAGGAACCCGAGCATCTGCCTGTCAGTCTGATCAAGTCTACTGTCTTCACCGATAAAGTCGGTGAAGGACCCTGCCATGGGCAGATAGCCGAAATGCGAGAGCACATACCTTGAGGGCATTATCGTTGGCCCGTATTGCGAGAGCGTTTCCGAGATGCGCGTCTCCCACCGTATATAGTCGACTGCTGTTCCGGAGACCGCAAATACGAGCAGATCGAATCCGCCTTTAACAAGATAGACGTCCTGCGCATGCCTGTCTTCCCTGAAGAACTGCTTGAGGGCTTCCTCGCCAGGCTTCTTTCTGAACCTGATGGCAACAAGGTACCTCTCGCCAAGGCCCAGCCTCTCCATGTTCAACTCCAGAGTGAATCTCATATCAGTCCTCTCGGAGAGCCTCTGGATGATCTTCATGGCAGTTGGTCTTGAGCATCCTGCTGCCTCCGCAAGGCGCGTCACCGTAGCCCGTGAGTCGAAGCTCAGCTCCCTTAGGATAACCTTCTCCTGCTTCGTGAAATACATGATGACATATCTGACCAAAACCTTAAAAGGCCTATTACAAAATCTGAAGAATATGTAAATAAGATTTACAGAAAGTTCTTGTTTATAAGCCTTAAAAGCCAAGTCCCATCTGGGGTAAATGAAGATATTATACGGAGGGCTCATAGCACTTGGGCTTGCCCTTACGGAGCTGGCACTGCTGCCCGTCGTGCTAAGCATAGGCGGAAGTGGGATAGGCGTGGTGCCGCAGCTGTTCTACGCCTTCCTTATCGGAACCATAACGTCACTGGTGGTGAGCTATGCAGTGGACAGGATGGCCGGCCTTATGAAGATACTGAGATCCGGCAGATTTCTTCTGATAATAGTCGTTGCTGGGCTCCTAAACAATGTCATATCGCAGCTTATGCTCGGGGTAGGCACCCTCGGCACAAACCCGATCGTTGCCGCTACGGTGTTCAGGGTGTGGGTGATAATGTCTGCCGTGCTGGTGCCGCTAGTGCTCAGGCAGAAGGTAACCAAGGTCCAGCTTCTTGCCACGATTATAGGGTTTGCCGGCATCTATGTCATTGCTACGGGAGGCACTTTGCTCAGCATAAATGCCTCGTCGGTGCCATACGTGGCCATACTGCTTGGGTCGGCGCTCTGCGTGGTCTATCCCAACCTTGCAATGAAGAAGTACAATGTCGACGTATTCGGTGCGATAGCGATATTCAATATGGCATCGCTCGCTTTTATCTTGGCTATCGCCCTCGCCACAGGAACTTCCGTGTTGGTGCCACTTAACGAGAGCGTGATCATTGCCGTACTCTTCCTGGGCATAGCTGCCTACGGGATCGGCAGCTCGCTCTACTACTACGCCCTGAAGACCTTTGGCCCCCTATTTATTGGCAACAGCATACTTGCAGTGCCATTTCTTACCATTCTCTTTTCTGCCTTGATTCTTGACACCCCGGTGCACCTCTATTATATTGCCGCAGCAGTGCTTCTAAGCGCAGGCATATTTATGCAGCAGAGGCTGTCAAAGGCACCGGAACACATTAAGAAGAGGCATAGCCTTGCCGACGAACTGAGGATCTTCGACGTAACAAGCGCCTTTGTGAATAACAGGGGGGATGTGATATCGCGGCTCATTGAAGGAGACAATAAGGCGTTTGCCATAAAGATTAACGGTCATGAGGGTTTTACCAGGGAGCATAGCTGTCTTTTCGACAAATACGGATGTGTGGCCTTCACCAACACTGAGGCGCACTCTGAGGTCAGAAAGAAGGAGCTCGACTTTGTAAACGAGATCATGGACGCAAAGCCGGGCGAGACGGTGGTAATAGGCATTGGCTCCACCGACGGCCTGGAACGCTCTTTTTCGGAGTATGCCAGGACCGTAAAGCCGCGGAGATATGCCGATTGAGGCGAAGGCGTTTACAGAACCTTAAAACCGTGTAAATAATATCTCAAATATGGTAGAATATATAAATGACCAGACCCATAATATTGTCACGGGTCGGGATGCATGGGATCGGGAAACCAGATTGATACTGTATCTAATTCTGTGGTTAGACTGAACCCCCAGACAACCCAACTAGCAGCACCGATTCCAGCCCGGCCCGCAACCCCAGTTAACGCTTAATGAGTGGAGAGAATGACAATATGGAACAGAGTCTTTGGATCCCGGATAAAGGAGTACGTGCCTACGGAGGATGACCGGAGGCCCGTGAAGCTTGTGCCTGACGGAGAGAACTCGTGGAGAGTCGTATACGCTGACTGATCCTGTTAATCGGTGGGAGGATGGATGGAAATAGAATAAGGAGAGGAGGCAGCCATGGCTGTCACTACTTCTTCGTGAGGCCTGGCAGGAAGCTTGGCAGGCATGCTGCTGCTCGCTGCCATAGTGGGCATAGCAAGGGTGCGGCTGAGGCGGCATACTGTAAACCAGGTGCTGCTCTCATTCGTGCTATCTGTACCGGTAACCTTCCTCGTAGTATATGTCATAGCTCCGCTGATGGCCCAGATCTAAGCCTTGCACAGGGGCGACGAGGTCATCCAGTTGCAGTTCTGGTTGCCGGAGCAGACGTTGTCACCGGAGTCCACATTCGAGGAGCTTGTGTTCTTGGATCCTGTTGGGCACACTATTCCCGATGATGTTGGAGGGGTTAGATGGTTTGATCCTACGACTATCTCATCCGATTTTTCCATGAAGAGACCCAGCGATCCGCCGGTCACCGTATTGTTAAGCACCTGCAGGCTCGCAGACCCGATCACCGAGATGCTGATGTTCGCATTGGTCAGGATGTTGTTCTTTATCTGGCCGTCGTCGGGAGGGTCAAGGAGATGCAGGACAATGCGCTAAGCCTGAAGGAGGCCAAGGTCGGCAAGAGCGTTGCGATCTCGATAGAGGATATCGCTTTCGGCAGACAAGTGAAGGAGAACGAGACGCTGTACACCTTCATGAACGACGAGAACGAGAGGGCCCTAATGTACAAGTTCACCGACCTTCTCGACAACGAGTCGGGGGACCTGCTGGACGAGATCTCGGCGATCAAGGCAAAGGCGAAGGATTAGGCCAACAAAGCCTTTTATGTCCGTTTTACCAGATTGTATTCCGGTGTTTTATTCGACAGGAAAGGTTTAAAAGGAAGAAAAATGTTAGTATAAGTGCTAAAATGGAATATAATGAAGGCTGCAGGGTGTTGTGCACCATAAAAGATACCAAAGAATGATTTGGCAAATAATTCGAGGAAAAAGTGCTTAAATATTTAATCGGAATGGATACAAATATGGTGAAATGATGCAACTTTGTGACTCGCAACATTGTGCGCCTTAATAATAGTTTGACGTGGGTAAGGGTTTCTCTCCTAATCTCTCTACTAGTGTTTTACTTTGAAGCGAGTAGCTATTATCAAAATTTCTAAAACAAACTCTTCCTATAACCGATTCTGTTACCACTGCTGCTGATAGCTCGAGACCTTTTGTTCTTGACATTTCTTCCTTACGATCGATATGATTCTATCGACAGCCTCGCCATTGAGCAGCGCCTTGTTCCTGGGAGCTATTCCCGCGAGCCCGCTTGGTCCGTGCACCTTTGCGCGTATCAGGCTGCGCTTCAGGGGCTTTGATGCCCCAGAGTAGACGGGTATGTCCTCGCGCCCGAGAATGCGCATTATGTACCTTGCATTCCTGGTCGTGTTGGCAACGGTTGAATTTCCGGCAGACGTGGTAACAGCCTTCACGTCCAGCATGCCCGACTTCACGGCCAGCATTATAGCTGCTGCGTCGTCATGCCCCGGATCGGTGTTTATTATGACGGGGATCTCTTATCCATAAGGATTATTGCATGTCCATATATAAATCAGGCAAGTATTGATGATATTGTAAGGATACGGGCAGCAGCTTGCCCATACGTCATGCAATGCGGGATATAAGTGATACGCAAAGAAAATATCGACCTAAATGGCTGCAGGCTCTTCTACCTGGAAGCTCCTGCCGGAGGCAACAAGGCCGTAATACTCATGCACGGCTACAACTGGGACTCGGACATATGGATAGAGTCGAAGACGATCGCGGAGCTGAACGAAGCCAGCATCAACGTATACGCGATGGACGTTCCCGGGTTCCCCAAGAGCAGAAGCGTGACGGAGAGCGGCAGGAATGTGGCCGAAACGGACATCTTCGATGCGCTGCTGGGATTCATAAGGGAGAAGGCGCGGCAGAAGGAGCTCTTCCTGCTGGGGACAAGCGGAAGTGGATATCTGGCCCTCAAATTCGCGGAGAAGCACGGCAGGCTCCTGAAGGGAGTGATAGCCGTTGCGCCTGTTGATCTTGATGCGGTCAGGCTCGACTCGATAAAGACCAGGGTCATCGCAATCTGGGGATCGGAGGACGACGTCATAAGGGATGTGCATGGCGACGAGCTGCGTTTCAGGAGAATCGGCGAGACCAGGATAATAGAGGGGGCGGGCCACAGACCCTACATCGACCGGCCGGACGAGTTCAACTCGATAATTACGAGATTCGTTTCTCTTTATAAATAAGCCAGTCCGATCATATAATATAAGTACGTTATCGCCCCATAATGCGTCTATGATAAAGACACTTTTCAACAAGTACGGATTTAGAGTGGAACTGACCCCCTTTACAGTCAACGGCAGGAAGGAGGAGTACCTCAGGATAGTTGGACCGGATGTCGTAGTTACCCTGGTCATTGACAAGGGCAGAATACTGTTGGAGAAACAGTACAGGCATGCGTTAAAGGAGCACATATACGAACTTCCCGCAGGCGTTGTCGATGATGGGGAGAGGCCGGATGCAGCAGCAAGAAGGGAGCTCGAAGAGGAGACCGGATATGCGCCTGTCAGGATCAGGAAGATGTTCAAGGCCTACGAGGCTCCTGGAAGGATAAAGAGCATGTTCCATTTCTATCTTGTTGAGGGAGTCAGAAAGGGCAGGAAGAAACTTGATCCTACCGAGATAATAAGTTCGAGATGGGTCAGTATGAGAAAGTTCGACTCGATGATCAGGAAAAACGAGATAATAGACCTCAAGACCATAGCACTCTATTCCTACTACAGGAACTACGTCAATAAGCCCAAATAATCTTGTGGTGCAGATGCAGAGGGCGAGTCAGACCTTGCACAGAGGCGACGAGGTCATCCAGTTGCAGTTCTGGTTGCCGGAGCAGACGTTGTCACCGAAGTCCACATTCGAGGAGCTTGTGTTCTTGGATCCTGTTGAGCACACTATTCCAGATGATGTTGGAGGGGTTAGATGGTTTGATCCTACGACTATCTCATCCGATTTTTCCATGAAGAGACCCAGCGATCCGCCGGTCACCGTATTGTTAAGCACCTGCAGGCTCGCAGACCCGATCACCGAGATGCTGATGTTCGCATTGGTCAGGATGTTGTTCTTTATCTGGCCGTCGTCGGCAGACTGGACGAAGATGCCGTATGAGGCGTTCGTTATGTTGTTGGTCCGCACGACTGGATTGAACGCGTTGATCAGGCTTATGGATGCGTTCGACGATCCGATAGTGTTGTTGTATATCTGCGCGTTAGGGCCCTGGACTATTATCGGCTTGGTGAAGTACTTTAGGTAGCAGTTCGAGACGTGGACGTTGCTGGAGTTGATGTCGTCAACGAAAGTTCCGCCTCTCGTGGCGTAGATGGTGTGTCCCATGCAGTTTATCACGGTGTCGTTGCCGCTAGAGGAATTCGTATTGTAGACCGTGTAGCATGCGTGGCCATATGGATATACCATGTCCTGGGTAAGCGTTATTATGTCCGAGCTGCTTATAGACTGGCAGAGGTTCTGCTGGGGTATGGGCTGCACCTCGACGAGCCAGATGCAGTTCTGCTTGCTGACCCCGTTGTTTATGCCACCCTGCTGCGCGTAGAGTCCTCCGGAGTTAGCTGAGCAGTAGTAGTCGCTCTTCAGGTTGCCCTGCGCGGTGTTGTTGGAGACCTGGTTGTTCCTTGAGTTTAGGAACGCGAACCCGTAATTATTGTTTGAGGATGCGACGTCGTAGGCAATTAGGTTATTGTATGAGTAGTTCAGCAGATATCCTGATGCGCTCTGCCTTCCCGAGATCGCCGAGTCATTAGTAAGAGTGGAATCGTTTACGTACTTGAACACAAATCCGTGGGCGCCGAGTATTGACGAGACCTTTACTATACTGTCGAATATGCTGTTTGTAATGGATACTGAAGTTCCGGACTGGTTTATTGTGATGTTACTGAAGCTCAGATGGTTGGAGTTGCTGAAGTTAAGTGCGGTGTTGAAGTTCTGGATCTTGCAATTGTTGAACGTTATGTTGTTTACCCCGGACCCGTAGACCGCGTTGCCTGCGAAACCTCCCGTTATGTAATGTCCGTTGCAGGCGAGGTTGACGTTGCTCGCCTTGATGGCGAAGCAGTTGCCCTGCGTGTCTATGTCGGCATTCAGAGAGTAGTTGCCCGGCGTGTCTATGGTGGAGCAGCCGCTCAGCGGATAGACGCTTATTGGAGGAAGGGTGCGGGTCTTGCATGTTGTTCCCCAGTTGCAGTCCGTTGTGCCGCACTCGTTGTTGACGAATATGTTGCTCTGCGAGTTGTACTGCGACGCGGTGCAGTACAGGTCCTCCTTGCTGTTGTTGACGAACTTGCTCTGCGTATATATGTTGGCCTGGCCAGCGGCAGCGTAGACTCCGTAGATGTTGCCCTGAGCTGTCACGTTGCTGAATGTTATGCCGGTTGAAGTGCCGTTGATGTATATTCCGTACGTGTTCCTCGAGAGCACGGAATTTGAGACCGTTCCCTGCGTGCCGTTCTGGAGGTATATGGCCGCACCGCCGCCCGAGGCACGGACGTTTGTTATGTTGAATCCGAATACCTGGCCGACGTTTATGGCGTGGGTGTAGTTGGCGAACGTGCAGTTGGATATCGAGATGTTGTAGAGGCTGGTTCCCAGAGAGGGTATCGAGACGCCGTAGCCCGAGTGGAGTATCGCGTTGTTGTTGCAGTTCAGCCTTACGTTTGAAGCTGTTATGGTTATGCATGCAACAGAAGGGGATGCCGAGACGTTGGCGTAGGATGAGAGGTTGAGGTTGGTCTGGACCTGGTAGATGCCAGGGGAGCTTATGCCTCCGCATCCTGTGATCTGCCTTGTGAGCGTTATAGAGCTTATGTTTGCCGGAAGGTTGACCTTTGAGCAGTATGCGAACTCGCAGTACTTGTTTACGCTGCAGGTGGAGCCGGTGAAGTTGTTCTCCGAGCTGAAGCTTGCGATTCCCGAGCATATCAGGTCGACGGGGTTGTTTAGGAAGGTGAGCTTCGAGAACCTGTTCCCCGTTGAGGCTATGACAACACCGTAGTATGCATTGCCCTGGATCACCGCATTGGTGACGGTTGAGCTTCCTCCGCCCTGAAGCGATATTGCCCCCGCCGGGCCCGATATCCCTGAGATGCTGTCATTGGCAAGCGTGTCGCCCACCGATGAATTTAGGTAGACTCCAGAGACGGTCCCGTTCCTTATGCTGCTGTTGAGTATTGAAGACTGCGATGACCTGTTAAGGTAGACATCGTACGAGAATCTTGAGACGCTCACCCCCTGGAGAGAGACGTTGTTCGCGTCGTCAATCCTTATCCCGTAGGAGAAAGGCGGCGTTATCACGAACGGGCCGCTTCCGAGGATGCCGTTCCCGTTGCCTATAAGCTTGACATTCGGACTCATTATATCTATGCACGAGCCGCTCTGGATCGCCGTGTCGATGTTGCCCGTGATGTAGTAGGTGCCGCTCTTGGTGATGACAGTGCAGGATGATATCTTGAATATCTGCGGGGCAACGGTGGTCGTTGATGTGGTGACCGGCGATGGCTTTAGGAGAGGGGGTATGAGGTAGGCTCCGGCTGCGACTATGATTATTGCGATTACGGCATACGACAAAAGCTTGGTCTCGATCTTCTTCTGGTGGGCCTTCCTGTTAACCTCTTCGACGAGTTCGTCGGGCTTCTCGGAGCCTCCCTCCTTTATTGGGATCGGGCCTTGCTGCTGCGGGAACTGGCGAGAAGGAGGCTGTGACGGGCCGGGCATTGCGCCTGGAGCGCCTGGAGCTCCTGGTTGCTCTCCCGGATTCCCAGGCATCTGTGCGAAATAAGCGTTCCTAACCATGACTGCACCGTAAATTACTGCTGATGGCCGAAAAAGAGGCCGTTTAGACTATATGATTACACTTTATTAATCTTTGATATACCTATTTATACCGCATGGCAATATGCCCCGGTAGCTCAGCCCGGTTAGAGCGCTAGTTTCGTAAACTAGAAGTCGAGGGTTCGAATCCCTCTCGGGGCTTATATGATGTGTTTTATGCAGCAACTGCAGGTATTTAAGGTAAGCTAATGCACTGCTAAAGCAAAAGTGTTATTTGCAAAATAGAAATCATGTTGCTAATGCTTTGTGCTTTTGAATTTCCTTCTTTCCTTTTGTGAAATGTATATCGTATCGTTGCCGCTCAGCGCGTATGCTATCGCTATAGATATCATTGCAACCGGTATTATCAATATGCTTCCTGTCATCTCAACGACCATTATTGCTACTGCGATAGGTGCCTTGCTCGCTGCGCCAAAAAGTGAAAGCATGCCGACAATAACGAAAGGTGTCAGTATTGCGAGACCGAACACTTGCGGACTTGCCATGTTCAAGAGGAGAAAAGTGAACAGGCCGACAGACGCACCTATGAATATACCAGGTGCATATACCCCTCCGCTCCCTCCAGAGCTTATTGAGAATGATGTTGCAAATATCTTTGCAAAAATAAGCACAAAAACAAAAAGCAGAGTAGATAGACCTAGAAAATCAGGAAGTGCCGTCAGGTTGCCCGAAATCATCAATTGCACCCAGCCGTAGCCGATACCCATAACCTCTGGAAAGAGCAATGCTATACTCGCAGTTCCTATTGCTCCTAGTGCAGGCTTGAAATATCGTGACATCTTCAACGCTTTGATTTTCCTGTGGAAGAAATAGAAGATTTTCACATATGCCTTTGCGAAAACACCAGAGACCAAGCCCAAAAAGACAAATCCAAGTATAACAAGAGGGGTATAAATGATAGTTTGAGCATAGGCCGAAAGTGCGTTAATGCCAAACATCGGAAGGTAGTTCACGAAAGCGCCGTAAACCATGAAACCTACGGTGCTTGCCACGAAAGCTGGAAATATAACATCACCTTCTATATCTCTCTTGTAGAGCACCTCTGCGCCGAAGAGCGCACCGCCAAAAGGAGATTTAAAGATGCTACCTATGGCGGCGCCTATAGAAACGGCAAGTATTATCTGTCTGTCCCTCTTTGATAGTTTTATACGCTTGAAGATATTGGATATTGTAGAAGCTGATATTTGGGCGATAGGGCCCTCCCTGCCAGCGCTGCCGCCGCTTCCTATTAGCAGCGATGCAGAAACAAACTTTATTATGCTTACCCTTGCCCTTATAACCTTGCCTTCATGATAACTTTTTACTACGGCGTCCGTCCCGTGCCCTTCCGTCTCAGGGGCAAACCTATATACTAACCATGCAGATATGAGCGCACCCAGTATGATTGAAATCGGTATGAGATATGGCCTTATGATTGCAAACACATATGATAAGTTTTCGCCTTCACCCAAAGGCAAGGGCCTGCTATAGCCCATCACGTAATGCATAAAGAAATTTTCAGAAGCTTCTGTAGCATAATAAAACAGTACGGAAACAAGACCCGCTATTATTCCTATTATTATACCAAGCACTAGCCATTTCTTGTAATAGTCAAGACTTTCTATATGAAACTTCTTGAATAGCATCCCAGCACCAAGCTTTGCTTTTATCCTATTGAAAGTAATTTTTTGTGACTATTTCAAACTTTAGCACGACGTAATTTTATACCTTTTCCTCGTAGTGGCTTCATCTCATAATTCCTGAACGACGTTAAGTCCTTATCCTTTTCGACTGACTGTTTCAGTATGGGAAAGCCCAATAAGAGGGCGAACCCGAGGGTGGTGACCAGAGTCAACAAAGACCTTGCAA
>JAJYXH010000059.1 GCA_021791075.1 Microcaldota archaeon | reverse complement strand
TGGCGAAGAGAAGATCGGGAGAGTTGCAGAATCGATAATATGCAAGATATACAAGAAACGACTCCTGCGCATTATTGCAATAGACAGCAGCTTCGTGCCGTATTATTTTGAAGACGATAAAGACGCAGAGCGGGGTTACGCGATTCTATCCTCCAAAGAACAGGAGATGCTAAGGGAGAGGACGAAGAAGGGCATAAAGAAGGGGTACAAGGTACATGTAATCTACGACGTAGAGGCAGGAGTTCCCCCTATACTGGATAGTACTGCCTGCAAACATACACGACAAGGATGCGTTCAAAACTCTCTTTGACTATGTGAGAACGCACTTCAGGTTTGCGCACGAGGCAAAGTTTCTTGCAGATTCTGCACACGACTCCACAGACGTCAGTTTCGTACTTAGGGAGAGTCATATAATTCCGGTGATTGTCGTTAACGGAAGGGGCCACTATAAATCATCCAAACCGAAAGACAGGGACTACAGAAAACGAGGTGCAATAGAGCGGTTCTTCTTGCTGTTAAAGATGAAAATGAATTTATTGAGTGTAAGGGTGAATGGCATTCGGAGAGTCACCGCACACGTTTTCAGTTGCATGCTGGGTTACATATTCAAATACGCTCTCTGAGGTAGATACATCCTTTGGCACACTATTGGTTGCGACAAGGGCGTATACGATGCATATTTTCGTATAAAGTATCCCGGAAATTCACTATTTCTGCAGCGGGAAGGGTCATGTACGGACTCAGTAAAAACCGGGAACACCGAATGTTCGAGGAGAAACATCTGGATCTTCAACAGCCACATAACTTTATTAACCCTGCAAACCATCTATTAGACCATGGACAGTCTGCAAGAAAGAATAGCCGGAGAGATAGCACTATCGGAGAGCCCTGGCTCCACGATGAAAAAGTGGAGGGAGCTCTTCGGCATATCACAGATAGAGCTTGCGAAGTACCTTAAGATCTCTACTTCAACGATCAGCGACTACGAGGGCAACAGGAGGGCGAGCCCCGGAGTGGGCATAATAAAGAGGCTGGTCAATGCGCTCGTCACGATCGACCAGCAGAAGGGAGGGGAGGTCATAAGGAACCTCGAGAAGTTCAACAAGGAGGATACCAAGGCGCCTTTCTACTTCATACACGATTTCTCAGCGCCGATAAGCGGAACCGACTTTGCGAGGCTCATAGACGCAAAGATAGTGGCAAACCCGGGATATCTCGACTCTATGAAACTTTTCGGATACACGCTAATAGACTCGCTCAGGGTCATACTCGAGATATCGCCTAACGAGTACCCGAAGCTCTTCGGCACTACGAACGAGAGGGCATTCGTCTTCGACCAGGTAAGCACCGGAAGGTCGCCGATGGTGGTCATAAGAGTCGCGCCGATAAAGCCGAGGCTCGTGGTTATACAGAACCTCGACCAGGTGGACAAGCTGGCGATAAAGATCGCCCAGATAGAGAAGATACCTCTGCTTACGACGAAGCTCGGCAGCGACGAGGTCAAGATGCGCCTCAATAATATCTAATATTGTCTACCATGGTGGCCGCAATGCAGCGCATTCTTGACAAGAATCTCGAGGCATCAGAGTCTGCAAGGCCAAGATCAACAATCGCTGCGGAGACGATCGACAGGATAGTCTTTCCCGAACCCCGGGACACCATGGACACCTGCGGCAAACTGTTCAGATCCGACCTACCGGCCCTCGCCGGATGCGAGGTAACCGCAGAGTGCGGCGACGGAATTGTCAGGCACGGGGAGATCGCCGGCTTCGATTATGGGGAATTGAGAATGGCCAGCGTGGCGGTAAGGGGGAACTCGATCTACCAGGTCAAGGTTGATTTCGGAAACGGCAAGTCCGAGTGGGTGGGCATGGAGAAGGTGCTGGACTGCGGAGAGCGCAATGCGCTCAGGCGCTGATATAAATGGGGGTGTGTGGTCAAGGTATACCATACACTTTAGTGTATGGACGGAATTGACCACCACTTTATCAACGTACAAAAATTTCTGTCTATCCTTGTAAATATTCTCAGTGGCAGCTGCGCACAGGACAAACTGTGCGCGTTGCGCTGCCAGAGAATAGATAGTATGGATAGTGTAAACTCTACAAAGAATATAGAACCCGCGACCAAGGGGCTTGGCTCAAAGTACAATCTTCAGCATCTTGTCTTCGTGACAAAGTATAAGTACAAGATGTTCAGGAATCCAAAGACAATCGCAATCATCAAAAGTGCGTTTTACGACACCGCCGGAAGACACAAACTGACCATAAAAGAGTTATCCTTCGGAGAAGATTATGCGCATGTACACATGGAGGTTAGCGTGCCAATCAATATGTCGGTATCAAAGGCCGCACAACTGCTGAAAGGTTACTCGTCTTACATGGTCTTCAAGGAGATTCCAAACCACAGACTGAGATATCCACAGGGGCACTTTTGGGAGAAGACTTCAGTTGCGGAAGTGTTGGACCTCGAAGTGAAGAAACTCTACGAAATTATATCAGAAGACAAGATATATCTGGTCAGCAGGCGAAACTTGCCGCATGAGTGGCGTCCGATACCCCCGACTTTAGTCGGGGAGGAGGTCATCATCTCAGCACCAATATGGATAAGAGCACTCAGTCTACGCTTGTAGTCACATTGGAGTTCACCAGATCGGAGGTACTGAAGGCCTCGTTACGACGAAGGGCGTCCACATCAGAGTTTGCTGTATATCGATGCTATTCTTGCAAGGTTTGAGAATCCTTCCTCAATCTCATGCTCCTTCATTCCGCTCCATTCCTGGCCATTGAGCAGATCGGACACTACAAAGACTGCGGATGCCTTGATCTGCCTTATTTTGGCAACAGCGAATAGGGCAGCGGCCTCCATATCCACTGTCAGCACGCCCATCTCCGCGTACTTCTTGATCTCTTCTTTAGATTCGACATAGACGGCATCAGTGGACCATGTGGGCCCTTTTTTGAAACCTATCCCGAGTTCCATCATGCCTTTCTCCATGGAGTCGTTCAACTCCTTGTCAGAATCCACAAACATCGAGTGCTTTAAATAGTGGTGGGAAGTGCCCTCATCCCTAAGTGCACTCGTGCATATGCATACATCTCCGACAGAGATGTTCCTTCCTAATCCTCCTGCCGTGCCTGCCAGGATTATCGATCTTACCCCTACTGCTATCAGGTCATCGGCCATTATGGCCGTTACCGGGGCGCCTATCGTTATCCTGATGAAGAGTAAAGAGTGGTTCTTGTCGATGTAAACTGAAGGATTTATGTAGTGGTAGAAAGGAGATTCAAACGGGAGATTGTACCTGGCAAGAGACAAATCATTCCTTAATCTGTCCTCTAGCGCTGAGGAGTATATTAATAGTGCTTTCTTGGGCATCTTCTCCAGTTTATCTCTATCTGTTACTCTTATCGCATCCTTCGCAGTAAATACTGGGCGGAGATTCTCCTTCATTCCTATCTTGGGAAAATTCAGGTCCGACATAATACGATTACCCCGTTTACACTTTAAGAAAGGAGTCTACCTCACTCCTCCTTGGAAAAGAGGTCGTCGCTCCTATCGTCTGCACGCTTATCGCGGCCGCCGCATTCGCGAACTTCATCGAGTCCTTGAAGTCCTTCCCTTCCGACAGCGCCGTTGCGAACGCTCCGAGGAAGCAGTCACCCGCCCCAGTCGCGTCTACGAACTTCACCCTCCTTCCTTCAACCCACGTTATGCTCTCCCCGGAGATGCCTACGGCTCCCCTCTCTGCAAGCGTCACTATCACTGTCTGGTCCTCCCTGGCCCTGAACCTCTTTACCAGCTTGAGTATCTCATCCCCGCCCATGTGCAGGTCCTTGTGCTGCTTCTTGGCGAACTCCGTGTCCCCCGTCCTGAACGCGAGCTCTACCTCATTCAGTATGACGTAGTCAGCTAGCCCAAGGAGCCCTGGCATTATCTCGTCATTCGGAAAGACGTTGAGGATCGTCTTCGCGCCAACCTCCATGGCCTTGTTGAACAGCGCAGATATGGCCTCCTGCGAGACCGTGAGCACCGACGTGACTATGTCCGAGGGGAGTATCTCGATGTTCTCCACGGCGCCCGACTCGGCCTTCATGTTGCTCCCGGTGAAGACCACGTGCCTCTCCTCCTTGTTCACCAGCAGGTAGAGGACCGATCCGCTGTTTATGTTCCTTATGGCGCTAACGTGCCTTGTGTCCACCTTCTCGTTCTTCAGGAATGCGACGAGCTCCTTGCCGAAGCCGTCGTCTCCTACGAATCCTATGCATGAGACCGATCCGCCGAGCCTTGCCGCTGCGACCGCCTGGTTAAGGCCGTTGCCTCCCGCTATGAAGTGGAGCCTCTTCCCGTAGATGTACTCCCCTATCCCCGGCATCTCACCTGCCTCGGCTACGATGTCCATGTTCATTCCGCCGAGAACCACTATCCTCCTGCTGCCATTCTGCGCTTTCATGAAAACCCTCATATGCATCTGGACCTAGAGATATCTCTCTATGCCTTCCCAGGTTAAACCTATTTGGTTGAGTATCTTCTTGACCGTGCCTTTGCCAAGCCCAAGATTTGCCTGTATTACTGTTGTGTGGCCCCTGCCATCCTGGAGTATTATGTGCCTCCCATTTCCCCTGCGGTCACTGTAGCCATAATACTTCTGTAGAATCTTTAGGGGTTCCTGGCTTTTTATGGGTCTGAGTCGCGACATTGCAGCACTACGCTTTTACGACTTGAAGATCCAGCTTCCTGATAACAGACGGGCCGAAACTCTTGGTTGCATGTTTAGGATCCTTGATAATGAACTCAACAACCAGGGTGACAGCGTCTTTAAGCTCGGACTCTAAGTCCTTGAGGCTGTCTGACTGATCAACGACGTGCAGTTCCGGTATCTCACCTATAAGGTGCTTGCCATCCCTTGTAACCTTGGACCGGAAACCATAAATGTCCATCTCCATTGTCATCACTACCTATCATTACCAAAAGGAAGTATTTAAACCCTGACACTCACTTCTTCTCCTTCTTATCGGGCTTGCCGCGGTTGCGCCTGGATGTCCTTCTCACCAATACTGCCGCAGCAACAAGGACTATTATGACAATTATCACGTACTCTGCTGTTCCCGCTATTCCTGGTGCTGCGATGACCGGAACGTAGTAGTTGTTCGAGCCGGAGTACTGCTGGTTGACCGCACCGTTCGGCTGCTTCCACTGCTCCGAGAGCGTCACCGGATAGTTGCCCGGAACTCCTGAGCTGTCGATGCTGACCATGAAAGTCATGTTCGCCGAAGCACCAGGCGCTAAGCTCTCTATGTAGGCAGTGCCTGCCACTGGCGTTATCGGATACGGCGATTCCAGGCTTACCTGCACCTGTGTTGCGACGCTCGTGCCCGTATTCGTTATCCTGAAGTTTAGGGGCACATCGGTTGCTCCGACCGAGGGTCCGTAACCTAAAGAGCTTATTGCAAACTGCGCTGCCGGAGCCACGGAGAGGTTAACCTGCTGGCTCGTGCTGTAGCGCTGCTTGAGCGTGGACGAGTAGTATATCACGTTCACGACAATGCTTGTGTCGCTCACGTTCTTCGCCCCCACGAGAAGCGGCTCGCTCACCGAGGAGCCCTCGGATATGTTCTGCGCATAGAACGAGGTGACGGAACTGAGGACGTTGAGCCCCGTTGCCCTGCCCACCGTGATGCTCACGTTCTTGGCTGTGCCATAGCCAGCATTCTGTATCACCAGGTTGATGGTCTGGTTGCGCCCAGCGTAGAGCGTCGACCCCTGCGGGTTTGATGCCACGACCTTTATCACCGGCCTGTTCTGTACGTAGAAGCTGATCGGCAGTGTCGATGATGCGACCTGGGTTCCGGTAGCGGCATAGACGAAGTACGATGCCGAGAAGTCCACGGCGTATGTGCCTGAAGGCGCCGTGTCCGGTATGGCAAAGGTGTAATTGTAGTAACCGGTAGTCTCTCCGGGATTGACGGTGCCTACCTTGTAGCCGCTGAGCGGCGAGGCATTGAACAGGGGATATGCTCCGCTGGCCTGCAGGACCGTGCTGTAGAGCCAGTTGTCATACCCGTTGTACATCTGGAACCGTATCGTCACGTTGCCCCCCGCGATTACCGGGTTGGGGGAGACCGAGACATTCGCCAGGGAGAGCGAGTTGTCGTACACGGACTGCGCGCCGGCCATTGTGCTCAGCATCGCCACAGCGGCAAATGCCAGCAAGATTGTTTTTGCGTTCATTTCTTCACCAATAAATATCGTGACCTCCTCCAACGACTAAAGGTCGTTGGCTTCCCCTGCATTTGCAGGGTATGTTCTCAGTTCTTTGAAAGCTGCCTCCTGTTGAGGTCTTACAATTTCTCCCTGAGCGTGACTTCCCCTCTGTCCGAGGGTAGCTCTTTTGAGTATGTTTATCGATGCGTTTATGTCCCTGTCCAACCGCATGCCGCATCTGCCGCAGTTGTATTCCCTGACGGATAGTGGCATATCCTGGATGTTGTCACAGTTGCTGCATTCCTTTGACGTGTCTCTTGGATCTACTTTTATTACCTTCATACCGGCACTCTCAGCCTTGTATGAGAGCATTTGGATGAACCTGTTCCATGAGGCATTATGGATTGATTGTGCGAGGCGATGGTTCTTCAGCATATTGTCTATGTGAAGTGCCTCAACAGCAAATGAGGTGAATCCGCCACTTACCAGTTTGTCAGACAGTTTGTGCACGAAATCGTTGGACTGGTTGGTTACTCCTTTCCATTCCTCATGAAGCCTGAACTTTGCCTTGTCTCTTCTATTTGAACCTTTCTGCCTCCTTGCGACAATCCTCTGCCATCTTGCGATCCTCTTTTCCCTCTTCTTGAGGAACTTCGGCTTCTGTATTGCCTGACCGTCTGAGAGCGCAATGAAGTTGTTCAGGCCCATGTCTATGCCAACCGGATTTGTATCGTTTATCTTCGGCGGAGTTATGATTTGCTCTGCGGTGAAGATTGCATAATATTCTCTTCCTTCCCTCTTTATGGTCATTGTTTTTACGTTTCCTACTATGTTCCTATGCTGTTCTATTCTCATCGTGCCTATCCTTGATACCCGTAGCCTGCCTTTTTCTATCCTGAATGAGCCGTTGTTCTCTATATGCGTTATCGAATTGAATTTATCCTTTGATTTATATCTTGGGAACCCTGCCTTTATCTTTGCACCCGATCTCTTCTGCTGGCATCTCCTGAAGAAGTCCTGGTAGGTCTTTAGGAGTCTATTGCGTATGTCCACCCTTATATGGGCATACAGTTGCAGATAAGTCTTGTCCTCCTTTATTATCTCGTTGAGAAACCGATTTACTGTTCTCTGTGAGATTTTTGAAGACGGATTTGATTTATGCACTTCTATCGTCTTCTCGAGAAGTTTGTTGTAGAGTCTTTGAGACATCAAAATTGAATTGTCTATGGCTGCCTGCCTCTTCGTGTCAGGGTATATCCTGAACTTGTAAGCACGCATTGTTTCCATGTTTTCCTTTTTATTTTCCATCCTTATATACCTTCTCACGCCCCTAACCCGCCATTGAAATGGTGAGTTTGCGGGGCGAAGCATTTATCATATCTGCTTGCTTGT
>JAJYXH010000027.1 GCA_021791075.1 Microcaldota archaeon | reverse complement strand
TACTCGCCTGGTCCATACTTTGATATTGACCTGTTCAGTCCAAATTCAACGTCAAAGCTCTGTCCATTCGTTATGTACGTTGTTGCATTTATGGTGGTCGTATTCTTGTAGAAGTAGTATGAGTTGCCCTTCGAGTATCCCACACCCGCGATCGTGGTCCCGTAGCTGTACGGTCCGTGATACGGCGATGAGTTCGAGTTGAGCGTGGATGGGAGCAGCGGTCGGACAGGGGGGTCGTAGCTGATCTGGACCGAAGATAGCGAGTATCCAGGAGCCATGCTTCCCTTGAGAAGCATGCTGTCATTCTGCGATATTGATGGGGTGTTTGATATCCAGGTGATGTACTTGTTTATGAAGTCCTCGACAAGATAGATGGAGGTGCTGTTGTACGCGATCCCTATGCTTACCTGGTTGTGCTGCGGGGTAAGTATGTTGTCCCTGTGGCCGTTGTCGCAGCATGCAAGGTCGTTGTACATGAAGTTGTACTCCATGCTCTGTATGGCGTTGAGCACGTTTATCCCGCTGCTGTTGTAGATGTATGCGATGTTCTCCTCTACAGCACCGTTGCCCCCTAACAGGGTGTAGCGCATGTATGGCTTCATGCCGTATATGTCCCAGTGGCTGAAGTAGTGGTTCTCCAGCATGCTCTCAGCATGCTGCTGCGCGGATGTGATGTTTGAGAGGGACACGCTGCTCAGGCTGTAGTTGGCCCTGTCGCGGTTTATCAGGTAGAGCGCATACGCTATTGTCTGATTGTGGGTTATGTATGGCTGCGTAGTTACAGTAGTGTACGATAGGTTGACAGACTTCGTCATGTTGAAGCTGTTCAGTAAGGTAGCATTAGGGAACGCGTTCTCGAACAGCACGTAGAGAAGAATAGCAACCACTATCACGACTATGAGGAACGAGAGCGTTTGGAATAATCCCATGGATTCTCAGGTGTAAATATGCCAGGAAAGTTTATATAATCTCCTTCAGAACTCTCCGATTGTCCCTGCCAGATTTCCGGCATGGGGGCGGATAGCAAAAATGCCGGCCACGATTGTAATGAGAAGCGCGCTTACTCTATCATGCCGAATGCGCTTCCGACCATGGAGAGCACAAACCCTATCACGACAAGCGTGGTGAGGAATGCGCTGCCCGCGGAGAGGCCCAGCCACGATATTCCGGCTACAAGCGAGACCATGACGGCATACCTGTAGCTCTGCCTCGACCTGACGTGCATCAGGTTTGCGAAGCTCACTATGAACAGAGTTATGGTACTGGCTATTGCCAGGCTGTAGAAGATGGGGAGCCAGAAGCCGCCGCTGGCGAGTATGTACATGCTTGGCTGCACGAACTGCGAGAATGATGAGATGATGAACACCGCCGCTATTACGTAGAAGAGGCTTGCAAGAAGCTCGAGGACATACGACAGGTGATTTACCCTGGACTCAACTCTCATCGGATTTCTAGGCATGGTATCAGATTAGATCGGTAGGATACTAATAAAAAGGTTATTATGACTTGGCTGAGATCTCTTTCTTAGTGGGAAGATGAGACTTGATGGAAAGACCGTTCTTGTGATAGGGGTAGGCCCTGGATTGGGATCGGCAACTGCGTACATGTTGCTGAAGGATGGCGCAAGAGTCATTATGGCTGCAAGATCCGAAGAGAGGCTCAGGGAGATAAGGAAGGTTCTCTCCAAGTACGGCAATGTGGACTATGTTGTAGGTGACGCATCCGGACAGAGCGGGGCAAGGAAGATCGTTGAAGAGGCAAGGAAGAAGGTGGGGAGGATAGACCACCTGGCGCTCCTTGCAGGCAATTACGTGGATTCGCCGATTGAGAACCTGACGGAGGAGCAGCTCGACGGAATGATAAACGCGAACCTCAAGTCTCCGATATACGCGCTCAATGCTGCTGTCAAGGATCTTGGGCAGGGATCCTCGGTAGTAATGGTCTCATCGGTCTTCGGCACCTACGCCACCAGCACTGGCAATGTCGCTTATTCGTCAACGAAGGCGGGGGTCGCGAAGGCCGTGGAGGTCCTCGCATCGGAGCTCTCAGGCAGGGGCATACGGATCAATGCGGTGGCGCCAAGGGCCATGGACCACGACTTCGTGCCTGAAAGGGACTGGAGGTCGAAGAGGAAGCTGGGGGGCAAGTCGTGCCCGCCGGAGGATGTCGCGAGTGTAGTAAACTGGCTCATGACCGACGAGTCCGAGTGGGTAGACGGGGCAGTCATACCTGTCGACGGAGGGACAAGGAGATAGCTTTATATACTTAACCAAACTTATAGTTTTATATAAGAATGGTTGGTCCTATGGAACTGCCTATCGAGAAGAAGCTAGACGACCAGGCAAGGGTGGATCGGGCAAGGCTCCAGGACGACGTAGTTGAGTCATTGTACAACGTCAATCCCACAACGGTGCTCCATGGGGGAACTGCCATATGGAGATGCTATGGCGGGAATCGATTCTCAGACGACATAGGCCTTTATCTACTAACCGACAGGGAGAGCGAAAGAGTGAGGGAAGGCTTAGTCTGGGCAATCAGGAAGTTCGGCATCGATATAGACAAGAGCAGGGCCATACGTGACACAACGGTAGTCACCGTAAAGAGGGGAACTGCCTCGGTAAGGATAGAGATGGCCAGGAACAAGACCCGAATAAGACCGGTAGACAGGAATTTTGAGAGGGTGAACGGCACGTACCTCAATATACTGACCCTTTCTCCGGAGGACTTTATAGTAGAGAAGATAGCCACGTACAGCAACAGGAGGTACGTGCGGGATCTTTACGACATATATCACTTGAGCAATATGGTAGAGAACGGCAAGAGCATAAATAGGAAGATGTGCAATTTCCTGAGAGGCATTGAAAAGCCGGCTGACGAGGGCGTACTGAAGTCCATAGTTTACGCAGGCGCCGTACCTTCGTTTCAAGGGATGGTATCCCAGATAAAGAGGCGTTTCTGTGAAGTACATCGATAGCATAAGGGACAATCTTTCTCAGGAGCGGTTCCCGGTCTTCAGCATACGTGACGTAAAGACGATGCTCGCCTCCAGAAAGGCCAGGGCGGGCTACGTCTACTTATTGCTGCATAACCTTATGAAGATGAAGGAGGTAACCCGGGTGACTAAGGGGGTTTACACGTTTCACAGGGATATGCACGTTGTCGGATTTGCCTTCGAACCCTTCTATTACGGCATGGAGGATGCGCTCACCATAAGGGGACTGTGGGAGCAGCAGGCGAATCCGGTAATCGTGACCGCGAGAAAGGCAAGAAACGGCATACGGATCTTCAGGGATAGGAACTATGTGCTTCACAGGATAGATCCGGATCACTTCTTCGGGTACGAATTGCTGAAGCACGAAGATATATGGATACCGGTTTCGGATCCGGAGAAGACGCTGATAGACTTCTTCTACTTCAGGCACCACCTTGAGAAGGGGGTGCTGAAGATCCTTTTGCGCCTCGTGGACGGGAAGAAACTGGACGGGTACCTGAAGAGATATGACAGGCGGTTCGCAGACAGGGTTATTCGTAGCATAGGCCAAGAGTACCGGCGCTGATGCTGAAGGACATAAAGACGCTCATCGACACGCGGGTGTAACCAAAAGCAGGCGTACTCAAGGTACATACCACATTACCGTGACGCTACTACGATCAGTCCAGTAGACATTACCACTAGAGTCTAGGGCGATGCCGTAATGGCATACTTGAAGGAGTGAGAATGAAGTGTGCCATAATTAACCGATGACAGCAACAACGTCTACCACTCGATCTATAAGTAATCTCTTATCTTGGTGAGATGCCACCCATAAATTGCTTAATTCTTTGACGTAGTGGTTACTCGTAGGATAATGTTCCGGGCAGAAAAGATGTTACACTACACCTACACAAGCCGCCTTTAGACATACGACCAGGTTAGGGTCACTGCGAAGCCCGATTCTTTTTCAGTTCGGCCCTCCACCGCCGAGGTAGCCGCTGCCAGAGCCCGGGATCTCGCAGTAGGCATAGCCCACTATCCCAACAGGATAGGATGTGCTTGAGGTCTAGGAACCTACTCCTGTCGAGGAGATTGGCGCGTAGTAGACGAAGTTGCGGCTTTGGGCTGTTGTGCCCACGCAGTAGATGTAGCCGCTGGGGTCAACTGCGATGCCATATGGGATGTTCTGGCCGGAAACGGAGGTCGTTATACGGTTGTTGGAGGCAGTGTGCTTCATTACTTTGCTGCCGGAGACCGCATAGCCTGCGCGACCGGATCAGGTCAGCACGGAGACGGTGCCGGAGAGGTGATTCGGAACGTAGACGTCGTCGTTGCTTGGGTTGTAGGTTGCGTATTGTGGATCGCTTCCCACGGGGACGGTGGCTACCACAGAGGTGCCGCTGATTACGGAGACGGTGTCGGAGCCGGTATTCATCACGTAGATGTAGTTGTTGCTTGGGTTGTAGGTTACAAAGAATGGACTGCTTCCCACGGGGACGGTGGCTACCACGGAGGTGCCGCTGATCACGGAGACGGTGTCGGAGTAGGCATTCATCACGTAGACGTCGTTGTTGCTTGGGTTGTAGATTACAAAGAAGGGAGTGCTTCCCACGGGGACGGTGGCTACCACAGAGGTGCCGCTGATTACGGAGACGGTGTCGGAGTCGGTCGTCACGTAGAGGTAGTTGTTGCTTGGGTTGTAGGTTGCGACTTGTGGAGCGCTTCCCACGGGGACGGTGGCTACCACAGAGGTGCCGCTGATTACGGAGACGGTGTCGGAGTCGGGATTCATCACGTAGACGTCGTTGTTGCTTGGGTTGTAGGTTGCGTAGTATGGATAGCTTCCCACGGGGACGGTGGCTACCACGGAGGTGCCGCTGATTACGGAGACGGTGTCGGAGCCGGTATTCACCACGTAGACGTCGTTGTTGCTTGGGTTGTAAGTTGCGGAGTATGGACTGCTTCCCACGGGGACGGTGGCTACCACAGAGGTGCCGCTGATCACGGAGACGGTGTCGGAGTTGTCATTCGTCACGTAGAGGTAGTTGTTGCTTGGGTTGTAGGCTGCGAATTGTGGATTGCTTCCCACGGGGACGGTGGCTACCACAGAGGTGCCGCTGATTACGGAGACGGTGTCGGAGTAGAAATTCGGAACGTAGATGTAGTTGTTGCTTGGGTTGTAAGTTGCGGAGTATGGATTGCTTCCCACGGTGACGGTGGCTACCAATGAAGGGGTGGCTATTGTGGTAGTGCTGCTGGTAGTGGATGAGGTAGTCGAAGATGTGGTGCTTGAGGTTGTGGATGAGGTCGTGCTCGAGGTTATTGCTGCCGTGGTTACTGTGGTGATCCCGCCAGGCAGGGACGTTGAGAACTTCGTGACTACGCTTCCCAGTGCTATCGCGCTTATCCCGGTCTCCTCGTCGGTGTAGTTTATGACTATCCTTGCATCGAACGTCTGACCTGCCTTCCCAGTTATGACCTGGCCCTGGTCATTGTAGCACGTTACCGTGAACGCATGGCTTGACCCTATCGGCATGAAGACCTGGTTGCTCGGTGGATTGTACGGCGCCTGCATGTGCGTTGCAGTGCCGTTCTCGTTGCAGCCTATCGCGGTCACGTTTACCGGGCTCCCGGTGGACTGGAGCAGCTCCACGTATGCGATGCCATTCTCAGTAACGACGAGGTTGGTGCAGGTGAATCCCTGGCTCACCGAGCACTGGATAGAGGAGTAGTTGTTGATATTGAAGAGATTCAGTGCGAAGAGTGCCGTGACCACTACCGCCAAGACGAGTATTGCCCAGCCGTATGTAGAGAGGAATTCTATCGCGGATTGCAGTCTCATCTTCCGATTACCCTCTTCTCTATCTTCGAATATCGTTTTAATAACGCTTTTGTGTGCGCTTTTGTCTCTCCTTTTGACAGTTGCACCCTTGCCTGGCCAAGCTTTTCTGCCTCTGCAGCCACCGCCTCAGCCACCTCTGAAGTAACCTTCACTGCTGTCCTGTAATCCGCGAACCCGGGAATGATGTAATCTCGGCCAAGCCTCTTCCCTACGCATCTTGCTATCGCATGCGCAGCGGCGTTGAGCATCTCCGGCTTTATAGACTTAGACCTTGAGTCGAGAAGCCCGCGCATGACTCCAGGGAATGCAAGCATGTTGTTCACCTGGTTTGGCCTGTCGCTCCTGCCTGTTGCTGCTATGTACGCTCCAGCCTCCAACGCCTCCTCGTATTCTATCTCGGGATCAGGGTTTGCAAGCGCAAATACTATCGGCTTCTCAGCCATCCTCTTTATCATGTCTGCAGTGAACGCGCCTCTCGCCGAGAAGCCGATCAGGACGTCTGCACCATCGGCGAAGTCGGTGAGCTGGCCATGCCGCCTCTCTCTGTTGGTGTGTTCTGCGATCCCGGCCTTGTACTTATTCATGTCGGCCCCCCTGCCGGAGTAGATTGCCCCTTTGGTGTCGAATACCGCGAGATTCTGGAAGCCGGCATTGATCAGCTGCCTTGCAACCCCTATTCCCGCTGCGCCAGCGCCGTTTATCAGTATCCTTGCGCCCTTGCCCTTACCGACAAGCTTCAGGGCGTTGATCAGGGCGGCATGCGCGACCACTCCACTGCCCTGGTTGTCATCGTGGAATACAGGTATGTCAAGATCCGCCGCGAGCCTGCCTGTTATCTCCATGGACTTCGGCGAGCTTATGTCCTCGATGTTTATCGCGCCGAACGTGGGCGCCAGGCTCCTTGCCACCCCTATTATCTCCTCCTCGTCCTTCGTGTCCAGACAGATGGGCACGGCGTCGACGCCCCCGAATTTTTTGAAGAGGACCGCCTTTCCCTCCATGACCGGAAGCCCGGCCTCCGGACCCACGTCGCCTAGTCCGAGTATCCGCGTTCCGTCTGAGATTATTGCTATCGTGTTCGATTTCGTCGTGTACTCGTATACCTTGCTCCTGTCCGCCTTTATCTCCTCGGAGACGTACGCGACTCCTGGAGTGTAGTATGTGGCTAGGTCCTCCGTTGTCAGGAGCGGTACCTTCCCGAGTATCTCGTACTTCCCCTTTCTCGAAGAATGCGCCTTGAGGACGCCATCCCTGTCGACCATGCCTATAATGTGGACAGGAAGGTATAAATCATGTTATGGGCAACTCCCATCTATGGTAGGAGTGAAGCATGAATGCAAGGTTGGCCCGGAGGAGTTATAACAATACCGCGCGGAATATTGAAGAAGGCAGGCGTGACACCCTCCCACGACTGAAGTCGTGGGCTTCCAAGGTGGTTTCTGATGGTTGTCATGATGCCACCTGTATAGTTCCTCCTTCAGTGGCAACCGCACCGTTTGCACGATGTCTTACGTCGTCTCCAGAGGCTTCACTTCCCGAATGTCCTTCGGTAGCCCTTTCGAGTATATTCTGTGAGGCATTTATATCCCTGTCCTTTGACAATCCGCACTTTTCGCAGATGAATGTCCTTTGCGACAAGGATATTCTCTGCACGTTCCTGCATCCATTGCATGTCTGTGACGTGTATTGAGGGTTCACTCCAACCACCACGCAACCAGCGCTTTCAGCCTTGTATTGCAGCAGTTGGATGAAGTTGCCCCATGAAGACTCCCCTATCGCTCTTGCAAGATGATGGTTCTTCATCATCCCTGAGATATTGAGGTCTTCGTATGCAATGAATGAGTATGAGTTGACAAGGTTGTGCGAAAGTTTGTGAAGGAAGTCTTCCCTGATTCGTTGGATATGCTCTGCATATTTTGCAAATCTTAAGACTGCCGACTTTCTATGGTGCGAACCCTTCTCCTTTCGTGAGATTT
>JAJYXH010000061.1 GCA_021791075.1 Microcaldota archaeon | reverse complement strand
AGGTATGCCGCGTCTCCGCCCACATAGAGCTGGGACGGCGTTATCCTCGTGTAGTTTGACGAGCTGTAGTTGAGGAAGATGCTCGGCTCGCTGTTTGCGAAGGCTATGCACGTGGCCGCGTTCACGGTCGTTATGTTGACGTTTCCCCCAAGTCCGCTTGATGAGTATATGCACGTGGATGTGGTCTGGTTGATGAAGTAGATGCCTATGCTGGACGCGTTCCTGTTCCTTGCGATTATCTCGACCAGGGCCGTGTAGCACGGAGAGGTGTCGACGTATTGGCTCTGGTTGGAGAACGTCACCGCGAGGGCGACCCTGTGCGCAGAGTTGAAGTTGGCCTTGAAGGTCTGGAACGGAACGCCTACGAACTGGGGCACCACCAGGAAGATGACGGCTAGCACGAGAACGGCTATGACGGCAACTATGCCGATCGAGAGGTACCTCGAGCGCCTCTGGTCCTCGGCGATCTGCCCCTCCCCTCCATTCCTGGCCGGCTTGGCCTTTACGCTCTCTTTCTTCTCCTTTATTTTTGGTGCCTTCTCCTTTGCGCTTGACATTCTGATCCTCCCTTAATGCCTTTTATCCGCTTAGTGCCGTGGCAGCGCTGCACTGCGCAAGCTGCGACGAGGTTCCGGTCTCCCAGATCGTGGTGCCATAGAGCGAGTAGACGCCCAGGGCCCCAGATGTGGAGTTCGTGAGTATGACCATCGGAAGGCCGCGAGACGCGAAGCTGTTCAGGCACTGGTCCGAGGTCTGCGTCTCGTTGTTGACAGTGCACTTTCCGTTGGATATGGAAAGGGTGACGGGAACCTTGTTGAGCGACTTGACAGTCGCGGTGAGCTTGGCCGCGCATGTGAGCATGCCGGGGGTCTGGGTCCCGTTGAGCACTATGCCAACGGTGCCGGCATGCGCCAGGACGGACTGGAAGACGCTTATCGGAGCACTCATTGTGTTGTTGTTGAACGAGAGTGTGAGCGAGAGGACCATGTATGCGATGACCACAGCTGCGGCTACGCCAAGTATTCCATCGTCAATCACGAGCCATCTCTTTGCTGACTGTGAGATCCTTGACTGCTTCTGCGGCGTGACCTTGCGGTAGAGGAAGAAGATTACTACAAGGAGCACGATCCCGAGTATTATGGCAGGCAGAGATGCGAAGATCGGGGCAAGGGAGACGTTTGACGGATAGGACATGCCGAATATTGGCGCTATGGCCATTGCCGAGGTGCTGCCGAGATAGCGTGAGACCGCTGTGACAGGATCCTGGGTGACGGGCTTTATGCCGGAGAGGCCAGTCTGTATCGCAGAGATCTGCGCCTTTACAGCCATCGTATTGGAGACCATTCCGGATATCTGCGTGTTGATCTGGAACTGCCGGTATGCCAGGCTGCTCAGCGCCGGGTTCCCTGAGTTGCCCTCAAGCTGCAGGGCTATGATCGTGTTCGTGTTGTTCCCTGCCTCTGAGACTATGGAGTTGTAGGTTGCACTGACACCATGGTAGAGCGAGGTGAGGTTCTTGAGCTGGAGCGAGAGGGTGGCATTGTACAGGGAGAGGTTGAGGCTCAGGTACTGGGAGGTGAGCTTTGCATATCCGGACTCCATCGCGGCAAGGGAGGCGGAGAGCGATGCGTTGCTTATGTGCGTTAGCACAATCTCAGATCCGTTCACTATCGAGTTGTAGCTCGAGAGCGAGGCGTTGAGTATCTTCGCGAGCTGCGACGACTTCTCCGAGTGGAGCAGCGGGAGCACATACCCCGTGGTTGTCGCGTTGGCTCTCGCCGCTATCGCCTCTATCTGAGCCGATGTCAGTGGCAGCGCGGTCAGCGCGGAGAGGGAGCTTTTCAGGTTGTTGAGCAGGGTGAAGTTGAATCCGCCAGAGCCTCCTCCCTCGGCCTTTACATCCTTCTGCGTCAGGAAGCCGCAGAATCCGACGGCATTGCAGTACCAGTCGGCCTCATGGACAGGCACGTTTCCCGTCAGGCCCGCACTTGAGCCTGTGCAGCCCGTGAGCGAGATGTTTGCAGGCGTGGGGAAGATCGCGTTCTCCCAGATCGTGCTGCTTATCAGGGTGATGTTCGCAACGACGGTGTTTATCTGGGCGACCCGCTCTCCGACGTTTGTGGTGTTTATCCCGCTTGTTGCGGAGTAGAACTCGCTGTAGTTCTTCTGGAGCGAGGTGTAGTTGTTCTGGAATGCCATTATTCCGTAGCCGAATGGGGTGCTAGTCCCGCCGAGCGCGGTGAGCACCTTGTGGCATACAGGCACCTCCTCGCATGCCTGGCAGTAGTTCTGGAACGTGCACGTGGCCCCGGGCTGGCTGAGCCCGGTCTCCGTGAGGCAGTCGTTGAGCGGCCCCTGTGCATTGCCCTGGAACTTCGACATCTGCGAGACCAGAGAGGTGAAGTTGGCCTGCGCAATGCCCTGCTGCAGCGTATAGTTATATATGACGTTGAAGATCGTGTTCTGGCCAGTGAGGAGCGTGTTGTTGGTGTAGTTTACGACGAAATTTAGCGCGCCGGTGTTGTTATATAGGGCGATGTAGACGAGGCCGTTGTATGTGAGGTTGACATTGTGCAGGTTCGCTATTACAGCGTTTGGAACCGAGTAGCTGCGAAGGAGCGTGTCGGTCACTGCGGTGGAGTTGGTCGTGTTGTAGATGATTCCGCGGTGCAGTATGTGCGATCCGGAGCCTGTTGCGCCTGCGATGCCGACCGAGAGGATTAGGAGTGCAGTGAGGACTAATGAGAGGGACTTTCTATCCATTTAACCAGTCTGATATTGGGAAGAAACGTATTTAAATGTATCTGGATTCTCTGAGATTATTTCGACCGGATGTCGATGGAGATTTGTTCGATAATGCCTGGTTGGACGACCCTGGCAATCGCCGATCTGGGAGGCCTGGAAGGGCTCCGCTCCGCTGGACATTGATAAAAATAAAAAAGAAGAAAAGGGGGCCCCGAAGGGGCCCCTCTTTTTAATCGACTGTCTATTCGCTACTGTTGCTCCGCAGTTACGGCGCGCTTGCCTGTGCGAGCAGTTGGTTGATGAACTGGTTTCCTGCCTGCACTGTCTGTTGGGCAGTGTATCCTGCAACCAGTATCCTGTTGTTTCCAAATGCCTGCACTGTCACGGAGTTAGGTCCGCTCGGTCCGGTGTCGAAGCTTGACGCAAACTGTGGGTTGTTTGCGAAGATCTGTCCTGCGACAGAGTTCACGTACGCGCTTCCGACCACTATGAGAGTGGACGAGTTTGTCGCGTTCGAGTCGAGCACTGCGATCGGGGTCGTTGCCGTGTTCAGAGGCTTGCCGTTTGGCCACTCGACTGCCGTCTTCACTGAAGGCGTTGCAGTCAGGTTGTTCACGCCGCTTATGCTGCAGTTCGTTGTCGTGAACGAGCACGTCGCGTTTACCTTTCCTATGGTCACGTTGGCTATGTTTGTCTGCTGGCCAACAGTGTAAGGCCCATAGAGCTTCGTGTTGGATATCGTGTTGCTGCTTGCGCTCGACGGCGATACCACGAATACGAGCTGGTCTATGGCCTTGGCTAGGTTGAACGTGTCCTGCGTAGGCGTGATCGATGCGACCTTGCTTCCGCGCTCCGTCCTAAATCCGGCCTGCACATTTATCGGGGTTCCTCCTATCGATGGAGTGTACGAGACATTGTTCCTTGTGCCGCTGACAGAGTAGTTCAGCTGGTACAGGTTGCCAGTGCTTCCCTGCAGAACTCCTGCTCCCGCTGTCGTGTTGTAGATACCGAATGAGATGGTATCCTGCGACGCGGTGTTTGTAGGTACATTTATCTCGTTCATCGCATACGTGAAGTACTGCGATATTCCCGGCGCATACGAGCTTGGGCCCGTCTGGGTCAGGTAGAACGTGCTAGTTGCCTGCCCGTTCTGCTGGTTGTACACTACATTTCCAGCCTGTGCTCCGAGGTAGACGTTCTGCCCGGCCTGTGGGTACAGGATGACAGGTGTGCCGTAGTTCGAGAGCGTTGCCAGGCTGTTTGCCGGGTTCAGGACGTTTCCGGTAACCGCTACTGAGAGCGTTCCTGCTGGCAGGTACGTCTTCAGCTGTATCCCGGTAACGTTGTAGAGCGCCTTCTGCAGGTAACCCGTAGCTGTAGGCGATGTCACTCCTGCTGTGGAGTAGGCAGGCGTGCTGTACACAGGCTCGCTTATTATCGACCCTGAGATGGAGTTGTATCCGCTCACCGTTATGAGCAACGGATTGTTCGCCGTTATCCAGTTTCCTGCAAGGTTTGCAGTTCCTGCGGTTTCGTACACGACGTTCACAGTGTTAGCCACCAGTCCTGCACCAACGTTGAGTGCGTTTCCGCTCTCGGTGAGCTGGTACGGGTTGAGCAAGTACTGCACCGTGTTGTTTGCGGACTGTCCAGGGTAGCTGAAAGCTCCAGGTATCGAGCTCCTTACCCACAATTCCTGCATAGGCTCGGTTATGTTTGTAACGGTCGTGCCTGTCGCAGTCTGCGTGCCAAGATTGTAGTACGCCTGTGTTCCGGAGTTGTATGTCAGCGTCGCGGTCACAGCATCGAAGTTGTTTCCAAGGTTGTCTCCAACGAAGGTGAACTTGTACGCCGAAGGGTTTGATATGAAGTTGAGGCTTCCACCAGGCGAGAGTGTCGTTCCAGAGGTATTGTATATTATTATACTCTGCAACGCGTTCGCCGTTCCGCTGCTCGAGGAGTTTGTCCAGAGCAGTATGGTCTTCCAGCCGTTGTTGCCGGTCATGTTAAAGGTCTGGCCGCTGGTTACCTGGAACTGATTTGCGTAGAGCTGTATCTTCGCCCACTTCTGGTACGCGTACAAACCTGCGAAGGTCTGGTTCACGTGGACATAGAGCGTGTGCCCCGTCACGTTGAACTTCGCTGTAGAGAACGCATTTATCTGTGTAGTGTTCGTCAGCTGGCCGTTGTAGAAGACGTCTATTGCGGCCGTGCTCACTCCGTTCTGGTTAGGCTGTCCCAAGTCGGTTAGCTGGACGTTGAATCCGTCAACCGATGAGTTCGAGACGTTGTGGCCTACATAGACGGTCTGGAGAGGTGTCAATGACGATGCGAGCCAGATGTTCGCACCGGTAGGCGCTATAGCCTGCTGGTTAGTCACCTTAGTGGGTGATGTAGATCCAGTCTCGTTGACTATGGTCCAGTTCTGGCCCAGGAGCTTTATAGGTACGTTTATGTTCGTTGCTCCGCTGTTCGCCGTTCTCTGTATAGGCTTGTTGAAAGTTACCTGATACGCTCCCTGTGCACCGACGAGCTGGAAGTTGTTCACTCCGCTCTGCTGGTTGAATACAGGGAATCCGGCCACCCATATGTACTCGTTCTCGCCGTTGTTTCCATAGTTGCTGAGCAACGAAGGAAGCTGGGAGCTCGAGATCTGGAGTATGTTGTCTGAGCCGTCAGATCCCTGGAAGCTGCTGAACTTAAGTCCGCCTCCATTGTTCTGCTGGACCGATGCCGTTCCAGGAGGTCCGCTGATTATGGAGTAAGGCGATGCGGCAGGCGTCGACTGCAGGTTGACCAGAGGGCTTGACTCAGGATATGAGTACTGAGTTGATGCGATCTGCAGCGTCTTTGTCGATGCAGGCACGTTGAGCTGGATAGCCCTGTTTATTACAGAACCGATCAGTGCTCCGAACGTGTATGATCCCTGAGGTGCTGTTATTCCGCTCTCTCCGAGCCAGACCTGCTGGTTCGTCAACGTGCACTTAGGCGCAGTGACTACGCAGTGTACTCCCTCGCCGGCCGTGTTGACGTTGACCGTTGCCGTGACGTTCTGTGTCGCCACTGCAAGGTTTCCGATCACCGCGGCGATGTTCGCAGCGACTACTCCGTCGCTAGGCTGCGCAGCGTGTCCGACTACGATCTGCACTACTGGTTGTCCCTGGTTGTTTATTACCGGTATGTTTCCGAAGGTAACTCCCGATCCCGCAACTGCAAGACCCATTACCAAGCTGGCCGCAACAGCGGCTATTCTCTTCGCGTTTAGACTTTTCATTCTATCACTTAAAACATTTTTTTTGTGAATACATCTCAAGTGTAAAGTATTTAAACCCTGCGTTTTGTTTAACTTTCTTTTTGTATATTCAATGTTAATTTTCGTCATTTGTGATACCTTGGTTCTCTAAACAGCGTAGAAAATAGGTATCTTCCGACGACAAGAAGGAGCTGGAGAGGCATCCGCATGCCGGTGCGGCGCTACCCGGCAGGATGGCGCAGCCAGGCAGGTTAGACAATCCACGATTATTCTGGTCAACCGCATACATGATGCACACGTTACCGTATGGGCCTGCAAACTATATATGCCTATCCCAACGCTCCTGTTTTGTGCGGATGCCTTCGGGCCAGGAATGGCATGGTTTATATACCTGTCTGGGATAGCTTTGGTAATTATATACTATATATATGGATTGGATGGCCATGGGAGCTGAGGAAGAGGGGATAAAGCAGGTCATAATAATCAGGAAGGACCTTGGTATGGGGACTGGAAAGACAGTGGCCCAGGGATCCCACGCCTCACTCATGAGCTACCTTGAGACCCTGAACACAGGCCACAGGGATATAGCCGAGAGCTGGATCGAGGAGGGGGAGAAGAAGATTGTGCTCAAGGTAGAGAGCGAGGAGATGCTGAGGAAGCTCTATGAGGGATTCAGGTACAAGAAGATCCCATGCGCCCTGGTCACCGATGCGGGGCTCACGGAACTACCACCTGGAACGGTCACGGCACTGGGAGTTGGACCATGGAAGGGCAGCGAGATAGACCAGCTGACCCGCGGGCTGAAGCTTCTCTGATCCTCTTGCTACTCCCTGCGCACCAGCATAAGGTCCGGCTGCCCTCTCTGCCATACCTCAGGATGCTTTGCAATCATGTTTGCTATAGTCGCCACCGACCATCCCTGTAGGGTACAAGGCTCCACCTCCAGCTCATCTGATGGTATGAGTCTGTTGGATCTTGAGACGCCGAGGTACTCTGGTGCGCCACCCGTCTCCCTGTATGCCCTCAGCACCGCTTCTGCGACAGTGATGCTTGCACTGTGGTCTGTACGCTCCATGCCCATCGCTATCATGCCATTGTCATGCGGCCAGACAGAGCCTCTCTGGTACGAGCGCTCATCGAAATCCGGCTCGAGGGACGAATGCGTCCTTATCCCGTAAGGCGTGAGCATGTCGGGCCTCATTAGCCTCGATACAACCGCCGCGGCGCGGGACTTAGGGAGGATACCCGTGAAGAGCAGATGCCCTGGATTGCTCGTCACTGCACAGATCTTCCTTCCACTGCCGTCTATTGAGAGGGCGTAGAATCTCTCGTCAGGCATCCAGAACTCCTCCAGGCGCTCCCTGATCATTGACGCCGCGGAGCTCATCCTGAGTGCCATCTCCGGATTCCTCCTGCGGTATAGCGGTGCTAGAGACGTCAGCGCGGCATACGCATAGCCCTGCACCTCGACAACGGCGACTGGGGCAACGGCATCGTCGAGCAGCTTGCCTACCCCGTCCTTCCAGCTCTGCGAGAGGAGACCGGCTCCCTCAGATGGCTTGCCGTACCTGACGAGCCCGTCTATTATCCCATGGTCGAGCAGCCACATGACGGCATTGTCTACGCTTCCGGCTATCTCCATTATCGAGATGTCTCTAGTATATGAGTAGTACCTCGAGAACAGAATCAGGAAGAGAGGTGTGCTGTCAATTGAGAAATAGACCGGTCTGTCCGGCTTGAGCCAACCCAGCTCTGACTTGTACTTCATGAACGCGCTCTCGTCGCCGTTGTTGTAGCACTCATGAAGTATCTTGCCAGGCTCCTCTTCAGTACCATTGTCCACCTTTCTGCCCTGGAGCCTGGCGAGCTCGAGGAGCGTGCACCTGGCGATCTCCGGGTTTAACTTAA
>JAJYXH010000025.1 GCA_021791075.1 Microcaldota archaeon | reverse complement strand
CTTCGCATACCTGATGCCCTCGAACTCTGTCAACCTCATAGCGATAGCGCTTGCTGTAAGCACGATCCTCTTTGTGGTCGGAAACCAGCTCCGCGTGCCGCAGTCGCTCTCGATAATACTCGCCATGGCGCTGATAGGCACCAGCATCGCCTCGGGATACCGCCTCAACCCGGGCTTTCTGCTCTTCATGCTCCTGTTCTGGATAATTGCACCGATAGCCGCTTTCTTGGCAACGATGATCCTGCTGAAGAGGATCGATGCGTACGTCAAGACGAAGCGTGTGTGGAGCACGCTCTCGATGGCGAAGACTCTTCTCATTCTCACGTCATTCTTCACCGCATTTACTCTGGGCTCGAACACGATAGGGCTCATGTTCGTTGCGGCGAGCGGATACACCAGCATATGGGTCGTCATCATCGCGGTAGTCATTGGCGGGTTTGCCCTTAGCAGGGGCACGCTCAGCAGGATAGGGAACGAGATAGTCTCGCTCAGGTACATGAACTCGCTTGTCTCCCAGTCGGTGTCCGTGATCCTGGTGGAGATAGCAACTGTCTTCAGCCTTCCGTTCTCGAACACGCAGGCCTTCACCGCAAGCATCTATGGTGCAGGGATGAGCTACAGGACCAAGCTTCTCTCGAAGAGGCCTCTCGAGGTGATAGTATTCACGTGGATAGCGACGGCGGCTGCGAGCTTCGCGCTGGGATACCTCTTTACGGTATTCTAACGGCTACCGCAGCGCCGGGTGGAAGTCCGTATAGCCCATTTTGAGGCCGAGCCTCTTTGCATCCCTGATTCCGGAGCCCTTCAGGAATCTTTCGAGCGCCTTATCGTCGCTTGCAACGACCAGCAGCTTGACCCCGTCCCTCGCTCCGCACTCGCTTATAGCCCTGCCTATGTTAAGCGTGCCTGCGATGAAGAGCATGAGCTCGATCTGGAGAGTTGCGGACTTCATGCTTCCCTCCCTGTACCTAACGTAAGAGTTCAGGAATGCCGGAAGGATTCTATTCTGTAGCTCCCTGTCCCCCCTAAGCAGGAGTACAAACCGCTCGCCCTTTGACGCGCTCCTGGCCTTGTCAAGAAGTCCTTCGATCCCGCGTCTCGTGGGACAGAGGTATGCGACAGGCTCTTTTCCAGGGACTATTATTCCTGGCTTCTCGATCTTGGGCATGGAACCAATCGGTAATTACTGGTTGTAATATATTTATTATGCACTTATTACCAAGCGAGCGTGATTGAATGGACTTCGATCTTGACTTTGTCGAGAAGTACGTGGAGACGGATAACGGCCGGATCCATTACCTACACCACGCAGGGCACGATGAGAGCATCATCTTTGTCCACGGCTTCGGCGCGAATGCGCGCACTTGGAAGAGGCTAGCCGGGTTCCTGCCCGGCGGGCTCGACGTCTATCTTGTAGACCTGATCGGGCACGGGAAGTCTGACGCCCCAAGGATACGGTATACGGTCACACTCCAGTCTGAGGCCATAGACCGGCTCATAGAGGCGGAGAAGATCAGAGGTTATTACATATTCGGCCATTCATACGGTGGATGGGTCGCGGCGTTCCATGCCCAGGGCAGCCGCGAGAAGGCCGGGCTCATCCTTGAGGACTCGGCCGGGCTCAAGGAGTTTATAGAGGAGAGGGAGAAGGAGCATGGATACAAGGAGAGGATGTTCAGGGAGGCGATGCTGCTGAACCCGAGGGACTACGTGGTGAGAAGCACCATAGAGTCTTTCAGGAACTCCGAGGAGCTGACAAGGGAGAGCCTGTCTATAATAAGCGAGCCGTCACTCGTGCTCTGGGGCGAGGACGACAGGCTGATAGACATAAGATACGGAAGGCTTCTGTCGGAGTACATTCCAGGCTCTGACTTCGAGACGGTGAATGGAGGAGGCCACACCCCGCATTACCTGATGCCAGAGTTTGTCTCAGGAAGGCTGATCTCGTTTCTCGAGAGGAACAGGGACTAGTACATCTGCTGCAGCCTCCTTATTCTCTCGTCTATCGGAGGATGCGTGGAGAAGATGTTCGCTATGCTCCTCGCCCTGAAGGGATTCGAGAAGTAGAGCGATGCGGTCATCTCATTAGCGTGCTGTACGGGAACAGCCCGCGGCGACGCTGTGTATGCCTGTATCTTCTTGAGCGCGCTGGCAAGCGCGGCCGGGTCCCTTATCATCCTTGCACCGTTCGCGTCGGCCATGTACTCCCTCCTCCTTGAGATCGCGAGCCTTATGAGCAGGGCGAAGATCGGTGCCAGTATGCCTATTGCGAACGCGGCCAGCATCAGGTAGCCGCCGTTTCTTCCGCGCCCCCCGCCGAACCAGAGCATGTTGCGCAGGAAGATCGAGATCAGGCCTATCGCGCCGGCGAAGACCACCGCGATCATCATGAACTGTATGTCGTTGTTGTAGACATGGGACATCTCGTGCGCTATGACACCGGTGAGCTCCTCCCTTGACATCATGCCCAGAAGACCCGTGGTGACAGCTATCGATGACGCCTTCTTGTTCTTCCCTGTCGCGAAGGCATTCGGGCTAGGATCGTTTATTATGTAGACCTTGGGCGTCGGAATCTCGGCTGCAGAGGCAAGCCCCTCGACTATTGAGTAGAGATCTGGATACTTTGACTTGTCTGCCTCCTTGGCCCTCGAGAACCTAAGGATCGCCTTGTCTCCGAGGAAGTAGACGAATGCGGCATAGAGCGCCACGACCACTGCCCCTATGACCAGTCCAAAGAGAAGCCACCCGCTCCCGGCAAGAAGCCATGTGGCAAGCAGTATTATTCCCAGGAAGAAGAGCCCGAAGAGGAGCATCAGCAGTAGGGATCTCAGCCTGTTCCTGGCTATCTCATCGAAGAAACTTGACATACAGGTTCACCCAAGTGTTACTTCTGCGGCTTCTTCTGCGGCTTCTTCTGCTGCGGCTGGGCCGTAGCGCCACGCGCACCGGGTCCAGGCGCGTTGACGTCATCGAAGTTGACCTTCACCGGCTCCTTGGCCTCTTCCGGAGCCTGGAAGAAGTCGGCCTTCTTGAATCCGAACATGTTTGCGAAGATCATTCCGGGGAACTGCTGCACAGCATTGTTGAAGTCGAGGACGTAGTCGTTGTACGACGTCCTTACGAACGCGATCTTGTCCTCCGTGTTTGTGAGCTGGTCCTGCAGGTTCAGGAAGTTCTGGTTTGCCTTCAGGTCGGGATAGTTCTCTGCCACGGCGAAGATCGACTTTAGGGCCTGGCTGATCTGGTTGTTTGCCGAGGCCTTGTCCTGTACCGATCCGGAGACTATCTGGCTCCTGAGAGACGTGATGGTCGTGAGCACGTTCTTCTCGTACTTCATGTATCCCTTGACAGTATCCACGAGGTTGGGGATAAGGTCGTACCTCCTCTTCAACTGCACGTCTATCTGTGCCCAGGCATCCTGGACCCTGTTGCGCTTGGTCACGAGTCCGTTGAACCCGAGTATGAAGAATAGGGCAATGACTATGATAACGGCCACTATGCCCCCTATCAGTAGAAGTATCATCAATACCAAAATGATATGATTACTAAAGGTTAAAAAGTCTTTTGATGCATCGTCGATGAGTCCGCGCGTATTTTATACCTTGTCATGGATATCTCTGCAGACCGGATCTGCTGCGACTGATAGAATGTTTACAAATCAACGTGGACACAGAATATTTACGCCCAGTCCTTACGTATACATAGCGGTAGCAATGGCAATTGCTGTGCTGTACATAGCGCTCTCGTACATGAACGTAATCCCGGGGGGCCACGTCTTGTACCAGAACCAGGCGGCGATACAGACCAGCCTGATAAACTCAGCCGCGGTGATATTCTTCGGGATACTGGTAATAGAGTCGCTGGGAAGGGCCATATACTATTACATGATAAAGGGAATAAACAGCGCCGAGGCAAGGACGCTCTCGCAGCTCTTCCGGGTGATAGCGTATGCGCTTCTGATACTCACTGTGCTCACGATACTGATAGGAGTGCAGAACATAAGCGGCATACTCGTCGGGGCTGGCTTCCTCGGCATAGTGGTGGGTCTCGCGGCACAGTCCACGATCTCTAACCTTATATCAGGTATATACCTGCTTGCGAGCAAGACCCTGGAGCCCGGAGACTACGTCAATATACAAACATGGCAGTACACGATGCAGCCGCAGACCTATCCTCACGACAAGTTCATACCAGGCTTCGCCGGGACGATAGAGAGCATAGGCGTGCTCTACACAAAGGTCATACATGAGGACGGGGTTCCGCTCTACATACCAAACAGCATAGTCTCGCAGGCGCTAGTCCTTAACTATCACCGTGCTAAGGAGCACAAGATCAAGCTCCAGTTCGACCTGGGCGTCTCGATCCCTTTCGCAAATGCCGAGAAGGCGATAGACGCGGTGATGCGGAAGCACAAGATAACAGACTATTCGACAACGATTGACTATCTCCACACGACTCTGTATGTAATATCGGTGAGGTTCGACGTGGTCGACCTTAACGTGAGGAGGCTGAGGTCCGAGATATTCGAGAGGATCCTTGGTGACATGGAGGGCGCAAAGCGTAAGAGAAGGTAACCATGTCCTCAGATAAACAGACTGTAGAAAAGGCTTTTAAAGGCTGGAAGTGTAGAAGACATTATATTTAACAGGAAAAGCCACTTTGATAAAGGTTTAAAACAATAAGAATGAAGATACTTTCTGGGTGTAAAAATGAAGAACTTCGGATCAACACGCTGTTCGCCTTAGTATACTACTTTTTGTAGCCCGAGTATACTGTTTTTATCAAGGGCGTCATTCCGTAATCCTCAGCTAATATCTTGGCTTGTAATGAGTATGCATTATCGAATCTTCTGTAGCAGAAATCACCTATTAATATATTTGTTACAATCTCGGTCTGTATTACAATTCCTTTAGTCTTTAGTAGTTCGCGTATGGTAATATCAACATCGGCATTATCAAATACTGGGAGAAACAGTAATATCCCATAAGGCGCTCCAATATCTCCAATGAGTAAATAATGGTTGATTATAGTTTCGGTATCCTTTATTATGTTTCTAAGTAATGGTTCTCTTGTAGAATATAATTCCCCTAGATTACTATCCTTAATGAATATAACGGCAATGTACCTTGTATTCAGTTTTTGCATAGTTAGTGTCGGCCTCTTTAGTAATTGATCCTTTAACAACTTATGGTAGGAGTATTGTGACCGTCCGTCATCAAATCCATACTTTCTATCTATGTACGTGAAATCTTCTGCACTATTTGTGTTCAACTCCTTCAGCACTGCAAACTCTCTTTCTAAAAGCATTCTCTCTTTAGATGTTAAGTCGTCTTCAAATAGTAAATCTTGTTTATTTGACTTTTCTCTCAACGTATCTATAAATTCATTTCTCAAGGGTACAAAACAATAACTCTCATGAAAAGGAGTTATGTACATCTGTATTGAATAGCTGGATAATGCTGCATTCTGCATCAATCTTCTCGCCAAGAAGTTAACTTCTTCATTTGTCTTTGCAATTACATACATAAGCACATGAAAATCACCGCCGCTTAGCGCCAGTGCTAATTGCACTCTCGGCTCTGTCTTTATTACTTCTTGTAGTGTGTCTGATGCAGGTATCTTGTCAATGAATCTTATCAGTATCACGAATTTTAGATAGCCTAGCTTTTCAATGTTTATCTCCGCGATATACTTTATCTCGTATCTCTTTTCAAGTTGCTTTATCCTGTTATCCACAGCCGACACGCTCAATCCGACCCTCTTCGCGATGAATGGAAGCGTCGCCCTTGCGTTCATGCTTAGGATAGTGAGTATCTTATTATCTACTTCATCACGTGTAAGGATATCTCTAAACTCTCTTGCTCCTCTGTTTTCTGGCAGCATGACCTTTCCTCCATGCGCCTCTATTATTGACATTGCATTTTCTATCTCGTTTCTTTCCGATATCTCCAGGCAAAGAAGGCGATCGACGCGGTGATGCGGAAGCACAAGATAACAGACTATTCGACAACGATTGACTATCTCCACACGACTCTGTATGTAATATCGGTGAGGTTCGACGTTGTCGACCTTAACGTGAGGAGGCTGAGGTCCGAGATATTCGAGAGGATCCTTGGTGACATGGAGGGCGCAAAGCATAAGAGAAGGTAACCATGTCCTCAGATAAACAGACTGTAGAAAAGGCTTTTAAAGGCTGGAAAGACATAGGAATCGTACATTCCGTTAGGTGAAGAAACATGAATGCAACGAACCATTGCTCCCCTTAGACTTATTTTTAGGCATAACTAATCTTAGCCATGGGTTTGTCCTTTGCTGTTTCAACTAATATCTTATGCTGTATGGAATAGGCATTGTCAAATCTCCTATAACAAGGGCCACCTATTAGTATTCCCGTAACTATTGCCGTTTGAATAGATATCCCCTTTATTCTTGAAAGCCGCTCCTTTCTCACATTTAATTCGGATTCCTTAGAAATGGGGGCGAATAATACTGCCCCATACGGTGTCCCTATGTTTCCGACTAGAATGTAACTATTTGTTACATATCCCCCATCATCAATTATATTACGAAGTAAATCACTTCTCTTATCTGCAAACTCACCAGGATTTGTAACCTTAACAAACAGTATCGCAATGTACTTAAACGGAGTATTCTGCATATTAATTGTGACCCTCTTGAGTAAGCCCGTTTCTACAAGCTTATGATATGAGTACTGAGCCCGACCAGTATCAAAATTATACTTCTTGTCTATTTCCCTAAATTCTGTCTTGCCATTTTCATTCAATTCTCTAAGAACAGCAAATTCTCTTGTTAGAAGAGCCCTGGTTCTTGGAATTATACTCTCCTCTAATAAGTCCCTTTTCCCTGTTAATCTCTCATTAAGTGTTTCTATAAAGTTATTATTTAGTGGTACAAAGTTATACGTGTTATAAAATGGTGCAGTATACCATTCCGAGGGGTACTTAGACAACAGTGCCGTATTCATTAAGTCTCTTGATAGGAAACTAATGTCATTATTTGTTTCTGCAAGGGCATATATTAGTAAATCATAGTCACCCCCATTAAGCAGTATTGCTAATTGGATCTTGTTGAATGGATTTATTGCCTCTTTTATCCGATTAACATCGGGGGTCTTCTCCTTGAACTTAACCAGTATTATAAATTCTAAATACCCTAGTTTTTCTATATCGATCTCGGCGAGATACTTTATACCATAACGTTTCTCTAGACGCTTTATCCTATTATCCACGGCCGATACGCTCAGCCCGACTCTACTTGCAATGAACGGAAGCGTTGCCCTTGCATTCATGCTGAGAATAGTGAGTATCTTATTATCGACTTCATCACGTGTAAGGGTCTCTCTAGGCTCTCTTGCTTCTCTGGTTTCTGGCAGCATGACCTTTCCCCCATGTGCTTCTATTATTGCTCTAGCATTCTCGAGCTCATCGCCTTTTGTTATGGCCCTTTTTATGAAAATGCCGTCATCGGTTATCCTGCCCATGTACTCTGAAGAAAGCCTCTTCTTGTCCTCTTTGTCCTTAGAGATTAGATCACTGTAGACGTAATATCGGCCGTGAATCTTCCTCGCTATTATATATGGCGGCGGAGGCGACTCTGACCTCAACTTTTTCAGTGTCTCCATAACCCTCTCTGGTAGATCCCCCATAATATACTATGTATAATTATGTCCTATATAAATATTATGTTATATTTCGTGTACTTGCAACATTAGTCGAATAGATCATAAATTGACGAGACTCTGTACCATTGCTTACATTACGACCACGTGAGGCAATAAGTCTAAACTACCTATATATACTGGCTAAGCCATAATATATCTCGGATGTGTGGTCTGATGGCACTACTTATACCCCAAATACCCACGATTTTTGAACCCGCCATCAGGGCCATATCCGATCATCTGCGCGTGGCGTACCCCACCCGCGCGCATTATACTTGCTGGAAGTGCAGCGGGAGCTACACCGCTCCCGGAGACTTCCTCTGGCACATACGATACTGTACTCAATGATTCTGAGATACTGATGGGTGGAGAGATGAATAGGAAGAATATACGAATGGTCAGCCGTGGCTATC
>JAJYXH010000067.1:512-8133 GCA_021791075.1 Microcaldota archaeon | reverse complement strand
ATAGTAGAACATTATGGATTTGGTATAAAGGTATAAAAGACTGCAAGGTGAATCATGAATTAACCGGGGAAACATTATTGACTGCGGCGTTCTGCTGCAGTCAAATCAACATAGTAGGATGTCACAATCTATAATCCAATATGTAACTAGGGAGTAAGTGATTCTATGGTAGAGATTGGAGTTGTAAAGATAAACAAGCCTGACGAAGTGCAGTTCATTCTGGGGCATGCGAGTTTCATAAAGACCGTTGAAGACCTCTACGAGGCCATGGTCACATCCGTTCCAAACATAAAATTTGGACTGGCGTTCGCTGAGGCCAGCGGACCATGCTTGATAAGGCTGGAGGGAAATGACGAAGCTATGAGAAGGCTCGCCGAGCAGAACATGCTCAGGCTCTCTGCCGGCCACACGTTCATGATCTTCTTCAAGGATGCGTACCCGATAAACATCGTCAATGCGATAAAGTCTGTTCCTGAGGTTGTGGGCATACACTGCGCCACTGCAAATTCCGTAGAGATAATAACCGTTACCACGGAGCAGGGCGTCGGAGTTCTCGGCGTCGTCGATGGATTCAAGTCAAGGGGCATCGAGGAAGTGAAGGATAAGGAGAACAGGGCGAGGTTCCTTCGCGAGCTCGGATACAAGAGATGAGTAAATGGCATTCATACTGCTCGATCAGAAGAAGGTCGACGGAGTTGTGTCCCTGCTCGAGAAGGAGTACAAGGGCGCGCATTACTACCTGAACTTCTCAACGCCAATCGACCTGATCGTCGCGGCAATACTCTCGGCACAGACGCACGACTATACGGTGAACGCGGTAACACGCAATCTCTTCGAGAAGTACAAGACCGCAAAGGACTATGCCAATGCCGATCTCGGCAAGCTGATATCCGAAGTCAAAGGAGTCACATTCGCCGGCAACAAGGCAAAGAACATAATCAAGACCTGCCAGACCATCCAGGAGAAGTTCGGAGGAAAGGTCCCCAACAAGATGGAGGAGCTTGTCGAACTTCCCGGGATAGGGAGGAAGACGGCAAACACGATCCTGATCAATGCATATGACATCGTGGAGGGAATCCCCGTGGACACATGGGTCATAAAGCTCTCCGGAAGGATGGGGCTGTCAGAGTCAAAGGATCCTGATGATATAGAGCAGGACCTGATGAAGAAGGTTGACAGGAAGCTCTGGAAGAACTTCGCGTACGTGCTCAAGGATCACGGACACAAGATCTGCCAGTCGCAGGTGCCGTTGTGCAGCAAGTGCCTCCTGAACAGGATATGTCCAAGGAACGGAGTGACGAAGAGCCTTTGAGATGATCCAGTGAGCTATAAGGGAGAAATAATAGAAGAGAGCCTTTCAGACAAGAGCGTCCTGAAGCGATTCAAGATCCTTGATACAAGAGTTGAGAGGGTCACCGAGAGGCACAAGACGCCATGGCTGAAGCAGTGGACGCTCCATCTTGTTGAAGTTCCGGAGGAAGACGCGGAGAAAGATGCGGAGCTGCTGAGCAAGAGCATCGATAGAAGCCAAAAGGGTTCGTGGTATGTTGATTACAAGAATGAGCATACCCATTATATAATATTCTCCGGAAGGATATTCAAAGTGGATAGGAAGAGGCCCGAGGAGTACAAAAAGGTAACGGAGTACGGCATCTCACTTGGCATACCTGCGCACCAACTTGACTACTCCCCAAGCGTGAAATAATGGACTACATAGCAGACCTTCATATCCACTCGAAGTACGCAGGCGCCTGCAGCGACCAGCTTATACTTGAGAATCTCGATCGCGTCGCGAAGATAAAGGGGATCCAGATAATCGGCACTGGAGACTTTACGCACCCACTCTGGAGCAAGGATCTCAAGGGCCGGCTTGAGGAGACGGAAGGAAGCGGCCTCTACAGACTCAAAGGCAGCAACACCGGAACTAGATTCATGCTTACATCCGAGGTCTCGCTCTTCTTCGGCAATGGAGATGCAGGCTCAAGGGTGAAGAAGATACACAACCTCATCTTTGCCCCAAGCCTCGAAGTTGTCGATCAGATAAACGACCGGCTTGGCAAGTATGGCAACCTGGCCTCTGATGGCAGGCCGATCCTGCAGCTGAGCAACAGCGATCTTGTCGAGATGCTCTACAAGGCGGATCCAAGGATAATGGTAATGCCAAGCCATGTCTGGACTCCGTGGTTCGGAGTGCTCGGAGCGATGTCTGGATTCAACTCACTCGAAGAGGCGTACGGCGACCAGGTCAAGCACATCTATGCACTCGAGATGGGGCTGAGCAGCGACCCGCTTATGAATTGGCGCATCTCGAAACTCGACAAGTTCACGCTCCTTGCGGGAAGCGATGCCCACTCCCTGCCAAAGATCGGAAGGGAGGCAATCGTATTCGGGTTCGATGATGAAAAGGTCTCATACGGATCGATAACAGACGCGATCAAGGAGAAGAGGATCAAGATGACGCTCAAGTTCTATCCAGAGGAGGGAAAGTATCACTTCGACGGCCACAGGGCATGCAACGTATCCCTGAGTCCTGAGGATGCGAAGAAGTACGGGAACATCTGCCCAAGATGCAGGAAGCAGCTTACCATAGGTGTTCTACACCGGGTCGAGTCACTTGCGGATAGGAAGGAGGGCGAGAGGTCAGCAACAGCAAAGCCCTTCGTGCACATAATCCAGCTGCAGGATATAATTGCATACGTAACGAAAAAGGGGGTCGGAACTTCCTCCGTGAGCAGGCTCTACGACGCATTCATTAAGGAGTTCGGAACCGAGTTCAACGTGCTGCTGAACGCTGATATAACGAAGATATCTGAGATCGAACCGGAAGTCGGCAGGGCGATAGAAAACGTCAGGAACGGCCGCGTGAGGATAACGCCTGGATACGACGGCGTCTTTGGCGTTATCGACATACTGGACCAGATGCCAGAGCAGAGCAAGCGTGGAAACCAAAAGAGGATAAGCGAGTTCTAGCTAAAGGCCAGTGGCCCCGCTTGGCTTGAAGTCACACCTTTCCTTAAATACTCTTTTAAACATTTCCGGATAATTCCAATCATGAGACTCTACAATATATCAAGAATAGTCTTATTCTCAGTGCTTCTAGCGGTCTTCTTTGCGAGCTCGGCAGGCGCGTACAGTGCTTCAATAAGGGCGCCGGCTGAACTCTCAGGCCACGATGCCGGGGTTCTTACACAGATAACGCTCAACGTGACTCCGGGAAACGGAACCGTAAAGATCGATGGTCCGTCAATTGTCAATGACAGCACACTAATGTCAGCACAGGCTGCTGCACAGTACGCCTCGGTCTATGTTGGTGTCAACGAGCTACACTACAACTTCACATATATGATAGACAATGCCTCGAATGTATCGGGGCCGAGCGGCGGACTTGCGATGACGCTTCTTGCCATCTCGGCGTTCAACCACAAGCCCCTCTATTCAAACTTCACGGTTACGGGCACGATAAGTCCCGACGGCATCGTCGGCGAGGTCGGCGGTGTATACGACAAGTCCAGCGCTGCGAAGAATGCAGGCATGAGGTACATACTGGTTCCGTACGCCCCGAACAGCAGCTTCGAGTATATGCTCTACTATCTAGTGCAGCAGCAGTTTGGCATAACCCTGGTCCCTGTTGCGAACGTCTCGCAGGCGCTCAAGTATGCGTATGGAAACTCCACTCCCACGCAGCTTACGTACAACATAACTACTGACTACTATCCGCAGTCGCTCGGAGAGGCGAACATAATCTGTCTGCAGTGCAATGCAAGCGCGTTCAATTCTCTCGCTAACTTCACCCTCAACGCGACACAGAGCCAGGTATCGAGACTCGGGGCAGAGTATACCTCACTCAAAGCCCAGATGGAGGCACTGTTGAACCAGTACTCGCTCATTACACAGCGCGGATACCTGTACTCCGGGTCGGACCTTGCGTTCCTTGAGTACATCGATGCGTACACGTTTGCCAACTCAGAAGGCATAACGAGGCAGAGCGCCACGAACCTTGTTGACAATGTGAGCACGTACTGCTCCTCGCTGGTCGCGCCTGCCCTTACAAACACTAACTACGAGTATGTCGTTGGCGGAGAGCTTCGGCAGTCCTGGGGGGAGATCTATGCGGGGTATGCGAAGGCAGCCATCAATCAGTCCCAGTCTACCGATGGTCTTATCATAGCAGTGAGCGACATAAGCAAGTCTTCAGGATGGTGCAGGGCCTCTGCGGAAATGTATTCTATCGCAGTGGGCCTGGGCGGTGTCCCGTCCCAGACATCCGCTTCATTCAACTCTAATATAACAAAGTCGATAAATGCGGTTACATCTACAGGGCTTAACCTCTACTCTCAGTCTGCGATAAACCTGTACAAGGAAGGCGACTATGCCGCTGCTCTCTATGCCTCTGTCTACGAGCGCGCATTCTATGGCCTGCCGCTCAACCAGAGCATGAACCGCAGCATCTACTCCAACCTCTCGTCGTACAACTACGGCGCATGGCCTACCCAATTCGCGCTCCAGGCCAGTTTCTACATGCAGGAAGCAGGACTAACGGCGAACTCAACCACATCAAAGGGGGATCTTCAGGCTGCTTACACCACGGCAAACCTGGCACGGCTGCTCAGCTCCGCAAACCAGTATATATACGCATCACTAAACTACAGCACCCCTCTCATCGGAAGCAGCCAGCAGCAGGCATCTGGACAGCTTGCGATGCTCGAGAGCCAGATACAGCAGCTCTACCTGGTGCTCCTGCTCGTGCTGATACTGATCTTCATCGTCCTCATAGTCCTGCTCGTCCTAGTCCTGAGGAGACCCTCGGCCCAGCCAGTCGGCAGGAGAAGGAGATGACCGACAAGACAAGGAACGACGACCCGTTCTGCAGCAGGGAGATACTCTCAGAGACCCTCTTCTACGGCACCAAGAGCTTCTACGTGCTCTACGACATAAAGCCGGTAGTCCCCGGCCACGTACTCATAATACCGAAGAGACACGTCATGGGAATAACGGAGCTCACCAATGTCGAGTTCATGGAGCTCCACGGCCTGTTGCGGATGCTAATACCGAAGATGCTCAGGCTCTACAAGTCCGACGGATCCTACAACATAGTGCTGCAGACGGGGAGGTACTCCGGCATGTCGATAAGGCACATGCACATACACCTCGTACCGAGGAACAGGCGCGACAGGTACCAGATAAGGAACAACAGGCTATATGTGGACCTCGAGAGGAACAGGAAGGGCATGGGCAGGAAGTTCGTCGACTCGGAAGTGAAGAGGCTCAGGAAGGCCTTCGAATCTTTAGCCCAATCGCACAAATCTGACTTAAATTCGGCCTGAAATGACCTTATCCACTCATAATCTCCGAGTCAAAGGTCACAAGCAGAGACTACGACCCGTTCTCACTCCCAGTCGTATCATATGTAGTGTAATTTCCACATGCATTTGAAAGACTGACAGGAGCATAGTCTGTCCTAGGGAATACGTCTCCCGTATTATCAAAGACAAAGTAACAATCGTTTGTATTATCTGTCGGCGTAATGCAGTCATAGTTGTGGCAACCGCAATATCCTCTAGTATAGTTGCCACAGATAGAAGGGGTCGCGTCGTTAGGGTACTTAGATGCTTACTCCGAGCAGTTTCAGTATCACTATTATCGCAACTCCCCGGGTCTGAGAAGCACAGTGACTATTCGACTATCCAGTCCCAAGGAATCTCCACGCCGAAGAGCGCGTTTATCGCAAATATGGAGATGAAGCCCAGTATCGCGTTTACAATAAGGCCTGCGATCAGCTTGCCAACCTTGAAGATTATGTAGAGCACTATGAAGATGCCTGCAATGATGAGCACTTCTGAGACAATCGAGTTTCCGACAATACCGAAGACCATTCCCAACCACCAATCGCATTATAAGTAACAAAGGATTATATGGCTTTGTCAGCGCTGCGGTACTTCAGCATGCGCTCACATGCCGTACTTCAGCCGTTCCCTTATCCTAGGATAGAGCAAGATGAGGATAATGACAACAACTATGGCTACAACGATCCAGACAATCCCGGCTGGGCCCAAGGTAGAACTGCCTGATGAGGCGCCTATCGTAGTTGTTATGGAGGAGATCGCAGTTGTGTAGGTGCTTGTGGTCTTATTTGGGACTACTGTCGTGAGCAGTCCCGCAAGCGGCGTAGTGTTGAGGTTTCCCCTCCACGGAAGGACTATAATTGCTAGCGTGGCATTTGATGCCGGATCCGCACCAGCCGCTGAGAGTATCATGCTGTAATTCCCAGGCTGCGTAAAGTTCGACACCTGCACCCTCAATTCTCCAGAATAGTTGGGATATCCATAGCCCCTGTTCCCTACCAACAGTATCCCATTCAGAAATAAGTAGTTAGAGTTTACCACAGAGATAACGGTGTTTCCAGCTGTGCCACTTTCCAGCACCACATTGTACGTAAAGTTCTTCCCCTCGGTATTGTAATAGCCGTATCCGTTAAACGTGAGGCTGGTAGTGTTGAATACTAGCCGTGACGTGCCTGTTGCCACACTCCCGTTGGCTGATGACTGGCCCTGTGCCAAGGCCGGAGCCATCAATGCAGCTGCCAGCAGCATCAGGGACAAAAGGCCGATTCTTATGTATCTCATAGTCCCATCTCAGCAGTTATCAGCGTAATTGTAACCTGTGCAGCTATCGCTACTTACTTCAGATCCATAGTCGGCAAAGTTGGCCTGAGAATAATAGTTGGGTCCATACCACTGATAAGAGCCGCCGCTTACGGTGCAGGTCGTGAATATCTGCTGTATCCCAGTGCCGCATTCAGATGAGCTTGCATCTGTCTCGTAATAGTATCCAGCATAGCCTGTAGGGCTCTGGGAATACGGAGAACAAGTATCGGTCCCAGCACTATTTACGCAGGTGGCGTAGAAGTCTGAACCATAGTTAGCGTAAATGGTCTGTGATCCATAGACATAGTCAGGCCCGACGCTGCCGCACGCACCTCCATTGATAGATCCTGTGAAACCAGTCGGAGAGTACCCACCATCATTCCCATTGAAGTTCGGTGCGGTGCACGCATAAGTAAGATCGCTTCCATACGGCACACTCATGGTAAACGACTGTTCATTTTGATTGTTGCACACCTGTGCCACACTAGGTCCTGCAATGCATGCCTGCCAGTATTGGGATGCGCCAGGGTAGTTTAATATGACTGTGACCGTCTCGTACTGCTGGGCGGCTGTGAAGGTCATGGGTATCGATCCTTGGGTAACACCGCTGTTGTCAGTGCATGTAAGATATGCAGGGTTTGACGTAAATGGTGAGTCCCATGAACATGTAATCCCTGAGGGGGTGCCTGTGTCCCATTGTGAGAATACATATCCGGTATTTAATGATGCCTGGAGTTCGACTTCAGTGCCAGATAGCCAATAGCCGCTAGGACAGCCGGATGAAGTAGGAGTCGGTGAGCTCATTGTTCCGTATGATGGATTCGTACCACTTATAGTAAAGCATGCCGGTGCGGCTGTGAAGGTCATGGGTATCGATCCTTGGGTAACACCGCTGTTGTCAGTGCATGTAAGATATGCAGGGTTTGACGTAAATGGTGAGTCCCATGAACATGTAATCCCTGAGGGGGTGCCTGTGT
>JAJYXH010000067.1:0-502 GCA_021791075.1 Microcaldota archaeon | reverse complement strand
GCGGCTGTGAAGGTCATGGGTATCGATCCTTGGGTAACACCGCTGTTGTCAGTGCATGTAAGATATGCAGGGTTTGACGTAAATGGTGAGTCCCATGAACATGTAATCCCTGAGGGGGTGCCTGTGTCCCATTGTGAGAATACATATCCGGTATTTAATGATGCCTGGAGTTCGACTTCAGTGCCAGATAGCCAATAGCCGCTAGGACAGCCGGATGAAGTAGGAGTCGGTGAGCTCATTGTTCCGTATGATGGATTCGTACCACTTATAGTAAAGCATGCCGGAGTAGATGTGGTAGACGTGAAACCTGCTGCCTCGTCTATGTAATACGTACTTCCTGAAGGGACATTGCAGTAGAACGTGTAAGATGTACTGGTGCCGGTGTATGCCGGGCATCCTGAACCGCTTCCGGACCACGAGCTGAATGAGTATCCTGTTGCAGGGCTCTCGCTTATGGTCACGCCTGTCGAGCCGTTTCCTGTTGCGCATTCCTGGGCGTTGG
>JAJYXH010000023.1:2833-8341 GCA_021791075.1 Microcaldota archaeon | reverse complement strand
GGATTCCGCTCAGCAGCTCACGTCTAAGCCGGGTTATCTCCTGCTGGTCAATATTCCGTGATGGCAGGTTCGCAGTCATCTTGAGATAATCGTCGGCCCTTGAGAGGCACTCCAGAGCCATCTCAAATGCATTCTTAGCGGAGGTATGCCGTCCTTCCTCATGTAAGGTCCTCCCATCTCTCAGAAGTTCCTTGGCCGTGTAGATCTTATCTATTATCAGGAATCCTGGAGTTGACGGCAACGCTCTCATGGTTGTGAAGCTTCGCTCACGACCTGCTGATCGGGTTTGTGGATTCATTTTATCACCAAAAAAAAATAAACGGTGTTGGATACTGGTCTGGTATTCACGTACAATATGTCCATTTATAAAGCTTTCGTTGATCGACGTGGCTTCCGTTATTTTTCACCGTCGTAAAGACTGACGCTGTCGGCTCCATAGATTCGTTGATCGTCGCTTGATCCCCAATGCTGACGTGACTCCCTCGGAGATTTCCGGTGTTGTTCTCTTCCACTAAAGAGAAAGCCTTTAAAAGGCTAGAGTTCGCTTGATGTACGAGGCATGGTGAGAGAGATGGCTCTAAGGATACTCGAGGTCCATGAGATGACAGGGATACTTGCCCTCTTCCTTATCGTGCAGTTCGGGGGCATCGCGATAGCGATGTTGACAATCGCAACCGGAAACGCCGGGGTCATAGTGGGCAGGCTGGTAAGCCAGCAGTCCGTTGTCCTGTCCTATGCCATCGACGCGGTGCTTGTGGGTGTCATCCTGATGCTCCTGCTCAACCGGTACAGGAGGCACAACAACGACCTCTGGGATCATGACTTCTTCCTGGTCTTCGAGGCTGCGGTGCTCGTGGCCACGTGCTTCTTCGCCTTCCTCTTCGTCTTCACCTCGATTCTCCCGCAAGGGTTCCAGGATTACTACTTCGCACTCTCAATCGCCGCTGCCCTTCTCATCGTCTTTGCTAGGGAGAGGGTGCGGGCGATGAAGAACGTTGCAACAGTAATATCCAGCATCGGTGTCGGTCTTGTGCTCGGAATCTACTTCAACTTCGCATACACGCTGCTCATACTCGCCGTCGTTGCACTCTACGATTACGCCGCTGTCTTCATAACCAAGGCGATGATAAGGCTCGCCGGCAAGCTGAGCGAGGAGGACGTCGCCTTCCTGATAAGCGAGGAGGATGTCGAGGCGATACCGATAGAGAGCCTGAGCAGGGGCGAGGTCAAGAAGTACCTCAACAGCATGAGCAACAGGTTCGACTACAGGGACCCGCTCTTCATGGGGGCCGTGCTCAAGGGCTCGCTTCCGGTCATCTCGCAGATCCAGTTAGGGGAGGGAGACCTCGGCCTGCCGCTGATGGCCGCTGTCAGCATGCTCTTCACCTTCTCGAGTGCATTTGCATCCGAGTTTATCATCGCATTCGCGGCGGTTGGCCTCGTAGTGACTATGTTCTTCCTAAAGAGGTACAGGAGGCCGCTTCCGGCCATTCCTCCGCTCTTCTCGTTCATCAGCGCGGGTTCAGGCATTGCGCTCTTCCTGATCGGAAGCGTCACCTTTCCGGAGATGCTGGTCTTCATACTCATAGGGATCGTGATGATAAGCTTCGGCACCTACTCCGGGATAGTGAAGTCGAAGCACGGAGGAGACCAGGTGGTCAAGGAGACCTACCTGAAGACCTCAAAGGAGACGGTGCTGAGAAGGAGGATAAAGATGCATTCGGGAGCAGGAGTGGGATTCCACAGCAACGCCTGAGTTATTGCAGGACAAGATTGACAGCCAGCTGGGCACCACATAGGTGCAGCAGGCGTCAGTTTATTGCGTATGACCTTCTGCGCACGGCGGGTTTGCGCCTGGCCGATAGGTAGTTTATCACTACCGCTGCTATTACGGGAAGCACTATTACTACTATAGGCGGCAATGCCATGTTCTCTCATCCTCCACTTTGCTTGCCATGCGCGGCGGGTGCCGCGCGGTAAGCAGCTGCTGTACTGCTTGCTTCCTGGATCAGACTCCAATTCTCCTTCTCCTGCGCCTGTAGGCACCGTAGGCGATAGCCGTGATCACCGCTATTACGGTGGTGGCTATGCCGGGGATTATGGCACCTCCCAGCGCCGGCCCGCTTGGGGCCGGGCTGTTGACCTTGGTCTTGGAGGTGCCTACTGTTTGATTGACTGAACCCACTACGTATGTGTAGTTTATGCTGGCTGCAGTATAATTGGCGTCTCCCGCCGTAGCGAACGTGTACGTATAGGTTCCGCTCCTGTTCTCCGTGCTGCTCACCGCCGATGTCGTAGTGCCTACCGCGACTCCGTTGACGAAGAGGGTTCCGCTGAGCTGGCTATCGGTGCTCGATATCTCGGCCTCCGTCGTGCATGGAAGCGAGGTCTGGTTCAGGCATGTCCTTACGAAGCTTAGCGAAGGAGTGTACTTCGGCCTAGTGAATGTCTGCGATGAGGATGTCACGTTTCCGCTCACTCCCTGCATCGTGTATGTGCCAGGGTTGAGGCTCCCGCCGTTGAATGTCAGGGATCCGGTCCCGGTGTCTACCACCGTTCCGTTTGCCAGGAGCTTTATCGTTCCGCTCTTGTTCGTATCGGTGAGCGAGATCGTCTCTCCGCTCACGTTGAGCGTGAGCTTTCCTGCCGGAGGCGTGCTTCCGCAGAGGTCAAGCGTCACTGACTGCTGGATAGGCAGATACGAGTCGTTGACCAGTGTAAGCGTGAAGTTGCGCCCGTTTACCTTGCCGAGCTTGATCGTGCTGCCGTTGTCAAGCGTGTATGAATGCGTGTTGACCGTCACTCCGGCGCTCGAAGGCGTGATGAAATTCTCCGTGACCGTGAATCCTGCTCCGTTAAGCGTGAAGTCCTCTACCGCGAGCTGCGTGAAGTCCCCGATCTGGGCGCAGCTGGTTCCGCTAGTGGTTCCGCTAGGTCCGGTAACCATTGTGAGCGTAGGTTTGTAAGCTCCGCCGCCACCGCCGCCTCCGCCTCCGCCGCCACCAGACGCGAATTGCTGCGGTGGGCTGACGGTTATCGTGCTGCTCGTGGTGTTGAACTCGAACGCGGTAGATGCGCCTGTGTCATTTATTATGACGTTGTATGTGTACGTTCCCTTAGTATTGAATGCTATAGGCGCGAATGCCACCGTTCCGTCAGTCAGGCCGTTGAGGCTCTGCACGGGCACGTTGCTTCCGGCTAGCATGAGGTTCGCGGTGAACGGCCCTACGCCTCCGTTTATCTTGAACGTAAAGACAACGCTGCTTCCCGTTGTTATGCCCTCGCTCTGCGGCTGGAAGTTGATGGCGTTAGGCGTAGCCGCGACTATTATCGTGTTCGCCACCGCGTTCGTCGTGAACGGCACGGTAGTACCGGTGTCTGTAGCGAATACGTTGTACGTGTCGGATCCCACTCCAGGCACGAATGCGTTGAATGTTATGTCATTTCCCGAGATCTGGTTTGCCACTGACTGCAGCACCATTCCGTTCGATGCGATGAGGTTAACCGTGTAAGGTCCTACGCCCCCTCCCACTATTATATTGTAAGTCTCCGACTGTCCGAAGTCGAGTTGGGTGTTCGAAGGCGTCAGTGCGCCGTAAGAGACCGCGTTGGCAACAGTGAAAGCATCCGAAGGCGAGTTCGAGGATGCAGGCGTGCTTGCGGAGTCGGTGACTATCACGAAGAAGCTGTTTGCAGACGTGGGTGCCGCATTGTACGTCATTGCATTGGCTCCTGCAATGATTGCGTTCGCTCCTCCGAATGTTCCGGTGTACCACTGGTACGAGTAAGGCGTCTGCCCGCCGAGAGCATTTGCCGTCAGCGTCAGCGTCTGGCCGTTGTCTATCGTAGCCGGGCTAGGCGAGACAGTGACGCTTCCAAGCGCGTTGTCCACCAGCACGGTGTTTGATGCGGAGTTGAACGTGAATCCCGTTCCCGTGTCAGTGACGACGACGTTGAACGTGTACTGGCCGTTTACGGAGAACGAGTTGAATCCAGGGAAGTATATCACTCCGTCTGAAGCGATCGAGTTGGTCCCGATGATGCGGCCTGTGCCGAGGCCATTGACTGTAGCTCCGGCAGGTCCGCTGACGTAGATCAGGTTGGCTGTGAACGGACCAGTTCCGCCGCTTATGAGGACGTTGTATGTCTCTCCCTGGCCAATGTCCAGGGTGGCATTCGAAGGGGTGAGCTGCGTTGCGGTAGGCTCCGTGTTGACCAGTATCGAATTGGATACGCTGTTGAAGACGTAAGGCGGCGTCTTTCCTCCGTTAGCAGTGCCTTCATCTGTTGCAACGGCATTGAACATGTACGTGTTTGCGGTCAGAGGCGTGAATGTGTAGATCGAGTTGCCACTGAATGCATTGACAGGAACTCCGCCCTGGAAGACGTTTCCAGAGAAAGGCCCAACCCCATTTATCTCGTTTATCGTGTACACTACCGACTGGCCCACGTCTATCTTCGACTGGCTTGGCGTGATCGTTATCGCAGGTGCTGTGAACAGGTTTATTGTATTTACAGTCATGGTCTCTGTGGCGCCGTCGCCATCGTCAGTTACCTGCAGCGAGAGCAGGTAGTTGCCCGTGGAAGAGATAGTGTTCGTGACGAAGTTGCAACTTATCTGTGTATCTGTCGGTACGGTGTTGGAGGGGACTGCGCAGCCGGCATTGTATGAGTCAGTGATCGCGTTTGCTATAACATTGCCTCCACCATTGTAAGAGACGAGCCAGTTGTAACTGAAATAAGTGTTGGTTCCGCCGCTGAGCACACCGTTGAAGGTCAGCGGCTGTCCCTGGTCGATCGTAGGGTCGAAGCCGGTAATGATTATATTCATAGGCGGATAGACGTTAAGGTACACATCTGCTGAGTCTATCACGAAAGGCGAGGGAATGCCGTTTGTAGTGCCCGGATCGTTGGCCGCAAGATAATAGACGAAGTTGCCTGAGGCAGCGGCATTCGATGTAAAGGAATTTGTGGTAGCGCCGGAGATTGCCACTGCGCCGCTTGTGTTATTGTACCACTGGAAGGTTAGAGGCCCTTTACCGCCGCTTACGAGGCCATTGTACGTCACAGGTATGTTCTGGTCAGTGGTGGCTGTGCCAGGGACAACAGATACTGTAAACGCACTGACCACCACATTGGCGACATTCGAGTTCGCACTGACGCCTGCTGCATCGGTCACCGTCTCCATGACAGTATACGTGTCAGGCACGTTGAACGTTACCGTGTTTCCTGTGAGTGTTGCGTCAGCAATCAGTGCATTCTGGCCGAGGCTGTTGAACACAGTATAGGAGTAAGTGTATGGAGCAGTTCCGCTTGATGTAACATTGGTGAAGAATACGCTCTGGCCCTGGTCGACATTGGCTGTCAGGGGCGAGATTGATATCGTAGGCAGCGGGTTGACTATCACGTTGGCGACGTTGGAGTTCGCAGACTCGCCGACGCTGTCTGTGACAGACTCCCGCACCGTGTATACCCCGTTGGTCGTGAACGTTATGGTGTTGCCGGAGA
>JAJYXH010000023.1:0-2733 GCA_021791075.1 Microcaldota archaeon | reverse complement strand
TGAGGACTGTATATGAGAAGGTGTATGGTGCAGTGCCGAGCGTCGTGGTGTTCGTGAACGTGACCGACTGGCCCTGGTCGATGTTCGAAGATGAAGGTGATATTATTATGTTAGGCGCAAGGTTGACGGTTACAACGTCGTTGTTCGACTGTACTGTTCCTCCGTTGGAGTCTGTTACTACTATGAAGTAGTTGAATGTTCCTGTCGCGCCGGCTGTTGCAGTATATGTCGGATATGTCTCACCAGCGATAGGTTTGGATATCGATCCGTTGTACCACTGGTAGGTGTCGCTGCCGGATCCAGCATAGGTAACTGTTGCTGTCGCGGTTATCGCCTGTCCCACGTCGATCGTGTTCGAGGTAGGGGAGACCGTCACAGTAGGAGGGCCAGTGACTGCGACTCCGCTCGATGCCGGGGAGGTTGCGGTCTCTGGCGTGTTTGCGGAGTCGGTGACCTGGAGCTCGAACGTGTATGTGTCTCCTGCAGTGAGCTTGTTTGCTGCGATGCTGCACGTGACAGTCGATCCCGCACTCTGACCTAATCCGCTGGCCGTAGCGCACTGCGTGGCTGTAGAGTATCCACTCCCTGTTGAGAAGAGCCACTGGTACGAGTATGTGGAGGTTCCTGTTGATGGAATTATCCCGTTCACGGTGAGGGGCTGGCTGGTATCAACTGAGGTTGATGAGACCGTTGGCGCTGCAGGCGCTGTAAGTTGGGTTGCGACATTCACCGTGGATGATGCGGCTGATGTTGCAGTCTCAGGCGTATTTGCGGAGTCGGTGACCTGGAGCTCGAATGCATATGTGTCTCCGGCGGTGAGCGTTCCGCCGTTGATCGTACAGGTCTCTGACGATGAGGCAGACTGGCCTGATCCGCTGTTGGACGTGCACTGCGTGGCAGCGGCGTATGCGCCGCCATTGACTGATACTAACCAGTTGTATGAGTATGGAGAAGTTCCCGTTGAAGGGATTATGCCGTTGACAGTGAGTGCCTGGTTTACGTCGAGTGCTGTTGCGGAGACCGTAGGCGCTGCAGGAGCGGTGAGCTGCGATGCTACAGTGACTGTTGAGGATGCGGCTGACGTGGCGGTCTCAGGCGTGCTCGCGGAGTCGGTGACCTGGAGCTCGAATGCATAGGTGCTTCCACCTGCGAGGGTTCCGCCTGGAACACTGCATGTTACGGTTGCACCGGCAGACTGGCCTGACCCGCTGTTTGACGTGCACTGCGTGGCATCGGCATATGCACCGCCATTGACCGAGACGAGCCACTGGTACGAGTATGGCGAGGTTCCTGTTGAGGGAATTATCCCGTTCACGGTGAGGGACTGATCTGCATCGAGCGCTGTTGCGCTGACTGTAGGTGCAGCTGGAGCAGTAAGCGCAGTGTTCACTGTCACGAGGTCGGTTGCAGATATTGCAGTCTCTGGAGTTGCTGCAGAGTCGGTTACCTTGTAGCAGTAGTATGTATTGGATGTAGGGGATACGGTTATTACCGAGCTGGTCTGGCCGTTAATTACAGAGTCAGATGAGCATGTAGACGAGCTTCCAGAGTACCAGACGTACGAGAAAGTCGTTGTCCCTCCCGTAGGGTTGGCCGTGAGCGTTATAGACTGGCCGTTGTCGATCGGCGGGGTTGATGGGGTGACCGCCCCTGCTACAAGCGTCGGGCTTACCACGACATTTGCGGACGATGTGGAGCTCTCGCCGAGGCTGTCCGTGAGCTTCTCGGTGACCGTGTAGCTTCCTGTGGATGTAAACGTGAACTGGTTTCCTGACTGGCTCCATCCGGATGCAGGGCTGACAGAGTAGGAGTATGTGTACGGTCCAAGCCCGCCGCTTATCGTGTTGGAGTAGGTGACAGACTCGCCTAGGTCTATGGTGTTTGAGAGCGGAGAGATCGTTATGACGGGCGAGTTGAATACGTAGACCGTGTCATACGTGGTCTGGTGGTAATCGGCGCTGTTAAGGGTGTTGGTGACCTTTACTTCTACGTTGTAGAATCCTGCTGCCGTCGCCCCGTTAGTCGCGAACGTATAGTCGGCGCCGTTCTGCCCGGCCACAGGATTGAATGCGGATATCTGGTTGCTATCGTAGGCCTGGTACCATGTGTACGAGACCGAGGATGGATACGACCCCAGGAGCGTTGTGGTGAACAACGCACTCTGGCCCTGGTCTACATTTGCAGTGGCATATCCGCAGCTGCTGCCGTCCAGCTTCAGGCATACGGCCCAGAAAGCGTGGACAAGAGGCGTGGCTGCCACTAACGAGAGCAGTGCCCAGACAAAGAAGAGCTTTATGCTATTGTTCATTCTATGAGTCCTCTACAGCAGCGCATCCCACGTTGACCTTCGAGGCCCAGACCCCTGGGAACGCGCATTCGGAGTCCATGCCCCGGAGCATCCCATGTATCCTGCCTATTGTGCCAGGAGACGCAGCGGCATTGCCACTGCATCCACCAATAGTGGTTAGTGATTCGCAGCTAATGTTTATATTCCTATTTATTTCCATTTCTTTATTTTAGTAACATCTTCACATTTTAGTAACATCTTCACATGTTTGGTATAGCGAAGTTGCCTTCGTCTATCACAGTTTTTGCAGTCTGATTTATCAGCGTCAGGTCGACGTTCTGGCCGTTCAGCTTCTGGAAGCTGACGTCGTTAGAGACGATGTTGAGCTGCCCGTTGCCATTATTGTCAAGAGTCATGTCGCAGTACATCACGTTCGCGCCTGCGGT
>JAJYXH010000064.1 GCA_021791075.1 Microcaldota archaeon | reverse complement strand
AGAAGAGCTCCAAGGTGCGGAATATACTATCCACTTCAATGGAGGAGCACGGTCCGCTAAGCGCAGAGGAGGACAGCATGGCCCTGAACTTTCTAAGGGATATGCACCTCGGACAATCCCGAAGGAAAAAGGCATCTACGTGAATTCCGTACAATACAAATTCCGATTCCCACAAAAATCTATATATAGGGGATCGCACAAGATTACTCTTGCAAAATCCGATGTGCGCAGGCAGCAGCACTGCGCGCTAAGAAGCGTGTCATAGATGGCAATTGAAAAATCACGGAGGATAGTGGACAGGAATATCGTCGAATACACCCATATGGTGAGTCCTGCCGAACTGAAGTCCGAGCCTGGCATGGCCTTGACTGAAAAGGCCCAGAATACGGTAAAGCGCGGCAGGAAGGAGATCAGGGATATCCTAAGGGGAAAAGACAACAGGGTCATCCTCATTGCCGGACCCTGCTCAACGCGCGATCCAAAGGAGCACAGGGACTATGCGACCAGGTTAGATAGCCTTAGCAAGGAGCTTGACGATGTTTTCGTATTTGTCCAAAGAGTATATTTCGAGAAGCCGAGGACGACGGTCGGCTGGAAGGGCCTCATAACCGATCCGTATCTCGACGGCAAAGGAAACATAAACGACGGCCTCAGAATAGCGAGGCAGTTGCTTCTGCACAATGCAAAGCTCGGACTGCCTTCAGCAACCGAATTCCTTGAGTCATTCATACCACAATATATCGGCGACCTTGTATCATGGGCAGGAATCGGAGCAAGGACGGTACAGTCTCCTTCGCATCGCCAGATGGCCTCAGGTCTCTCAATGCCGGTCGGATTCAAGAATAGCACAGAGGGAAACGTCCAGGTTGCAATCGACGCAGTCGTAGCGGCAGGCCAGCCGCAGTGGTTCATAGGGATCGACGAAGAGGGCAGAGCATCGAGTCTTCCTACCCAGGGCAACAAGTACACGCACATAGTCCTCAGGGGAGGTGCCAGCGGACCTAATTACGATTCTGAGAGTGTGAAAAAGGCGCAGAAGATGCTGAGGGAACGGGGGCTCAGCGATCGCCTCGTAATCGACTGCAGCCATGGAAATTCCAACAAGGACTACAAGAGGCAGTCGATAGTTTTCATGGACGCAATCAGGCAGATTGCTGATGGAAACACGGGTATAGTGGGGTTAATGCTCGAGTCAAACATCAACGAAGGAAGGCAGGATGAGGGGAATCCAAAGAGGCTCAAATACGGGGTATCGATAACCGACGCCTGCATCGGTTGGGAGCAGACCGAAGAACTGATAAGAGGGGCATACAAGGAGCTCGCACCGCTGATAAGAAATCAAAAATAATAGGGTCATAAGTCAAGCTCCTGCCATGCGTTGTCCGGAAAATTGACCGTGTCAAAGATGACGTACGAAGTCGGCTTGACCCTGTAGAACTTGTGTGGCTGCTCCCGTGACTTGAGAAACGCCAACAGTGCCTGTTTTGGAAGGACTTTGCCTGCGAAGAGAAACATGCACATCGCTATGTCTGCCTTCCTTGTCAGTACTTCGGCAGTTCCCTCGAACTGTATCCCTTGGGGCCTATGGTGTGGCGCTTTAGACACCACTATTGCACCCGCAACCCTGCTGTTCCTCATAATCTCCCTTGAGTGTCGCCTGTTTATCGAGGACATCCAGTACAGGTTGAGGTCTTTGTCAGCGGCAAAATTCACCGTGCATGCCCACGGTCTGTTGTCCACGGATGTTGCCAGTTGCATCACCGTTGCCTCTTTAAGATATCCGGCAATTAGTTTCCTCAGATCCTTTTTTGATTCCATGTTCGTCACGCTATCTTCCCGCTTCTCGTCTTGGATCCAGTACCCTGTCAAGAGTCTTTTTGTCGAGGATCTTCATCTCCATGCAGACCTGTTTTATCGTCTTACCCTCCTTGTACGCCTTCCTTGCAATCTCCGCGGCCTTCGCATAGCCTATGTACTGATTCAGCGCCGTCGCGAGCGAGAGGTTGTCCTCAAGGTGCTTCGAGATCGATACCCTGTCTGCCTTTATCCCGTCAACGCAGTTCTTCCTGAACGCATCGAGCGCTTTTGTCATTATGTCTATCGAGAAGAGCATGTTGTAAGATATCAACGGCATGAAGACGTTGAGCTCCAGTTGGCCATTGCTTGCAGCTTCCACTATGCTGCCGTTTAGACCCATCACCTCGAAGCATACCATCGTCAGCATCTCAGGCATGCTCGGATTCACCTTCCCTGGCATTATCGACGAGCCTGGTTGAGTCTCGGGCAAAATTATTTCGTGGAGTCCTGCCCTTGGGCCGGATGAAAGGAGTCGCAGGTCATTGGCTATCTTTATCAGTACCAACGCGACCTCCCTGATCGCATCATTCGCCGCCATGACCTCCATCCTGCTTTCGGTAACCGCGAACTTGTTCTTTGCTGTCCTGAATTTTATTCCGGTTATTCTGTCCAACTCCTGTATCACATATCTCTGATACTCTTTTCCTGCGTTTATGCCGGTGCCCACCGCCGTTCCGCCGAGCGAGAGCTCCATCAACTCCCCTGCCGAATTATGGAGAAGGTGCATTACCCTCTCGACTTCCCTAGAATAGGCTCCGAACTCCTCTCCGAGCGTCATGGGCACCGCTTCTTGCAGGTGCGTCCTGCCTATCTTGACTACCCGGAAAAATTCCCTGCTCTTTCCGCTCAACGACTTCTTGAGCATCTGCAGTTGCGGTATCAGCCTGCCCGTGATTGCCAGATACGAAGATACGTTGATGTTTGACGGGTAGGTGTCGTTCGTCGACTGGGACATGTTTACATGATCGTTTGGATGGACAAGCTTGTAGTTACCCTTCTTCCCTCCGAGTATTCCTATCGCGACGTTCGCTATCACCTCATTGACATTCATGTTGGTGTTCGTTCCGGCTCCTGCCTGAAAGACGTCAAGTGGGAATTGGTCCATGAACTTTCCGCCCAAGATCATGTCGCACGCCTTCACTATCGCCTCCTCCTTCTTTCTGTCCAGCTTTCCTGCCTTCCGATTCGCTATCGCTGCCGACTTTTTTATCATGACATACGACTTTATGAAATCCATGTGCACGCGCACTCCGGAGATCCTGAACAATTCGAGTGCTCTCTGGGTTTCCGATCCATAATAAGCATCGGCAGGCACCTTAACGCTTCCAAGAGCGTCGCGCTCTATTCTATACCTCATCTAACCTTCCTTTTCATCTGTTGCAACCTTCTTAAAGAGTTCGCCCTTGAGTAGCTGTATGGCCGCGGCAGGGTCCACTCCCTTAGGGCACACCTTCGAGCATGCGCCGGCGAACTCGCATCCCCAAACTCCGTCTACCGTGTCAATATCAAAAAGCCTTTTATCCCCCATCTGGTCGCGTGAATCTGCATGGTATCTGTATGCCTGCGATAGCGCCTGAGGCCCTGCGAAGTTCGGGTTCGCGTTGACAACAGGGCACGCATCAAGACACAATCCGCACATGATGCAGTACGAATAAGGGAGGAACTTGTCTATCTCCTTCCTGCTCTGGTCATACGGCTTCTTTGCCGCGTACTTCTCCGCGCCGTTCTTCCTGTAGAGGCCCGGATTGACCGACACGTGCTTCTCAAAAAAGTCATCGAAGTCGGTCACAAGGTCTCTCGTGAGCGGATGTCCGTACATCGGCTCCACCATTATCTTTCCGTTGGATATGCTGTCAAACACATTTGTCTCGCAGGCGAGTGCAGGCTTTCCGTTGATAACCATTCCGCAAGAGCCGCATATTCCCATCCTGCAGCTGTACCTCATTGCCAATGTCGGATCGTCATTCTCCTTTATCGCAAGCAGGGCCCCAAGGACGGTGGTAAGCCTGTCGGCCCTGACGCAATACTCCTTCTCCTTCATCATCTTCGATTCGGTGTCGAACCTGGCCACCCTGAGAGTAACACTCCTGCCCTCCCCTTCGAAACGCCCTTCATGCCTGGCAGGCGCATAATGTACGGGTATATCCAGCGGCATCTTCTCCGGCCTCCTTCCCGAGTAGATCTCCATATATCCTAGAATGCCGAAAACTACCAGTCCAATCGCGGCAAGCGCGAGCAGTATCGTACTGAGCAAGAGCATGCCGCCCGCAAGGCTGAAGATCCTTATGTAGAGCAGCACCGGGGTGCCGATCATTGCGGCATAGAGAAACAACATGTATCGCGAGGCTCTCATGTTAATATCACCAGCATTATCACAAAACCGGCTATCCAGAGCGTAAGTGTCGCGTATGGCAGCGACCTGCAGAAGGCATAGTAAGGCCGGTTGCCCCCGGCGAAGTTTGCAAATGACTTGTTGAGATCTCCCGAGGACCTGCCCCCGCTCAGCATCAGCCCCACGGCCCGCATTGCCTCGAAGAGCTGTGGGGTTATCAGGATCCATACTCCGAGAACCAAGAGTCCGGCATACTGCATTCCAAGGCTCGAAGGCGAGAGGAATAAAGATGCCAGTATTGCGGCTCCTGCTATTATCGCAAAGAAGACCAGGATGCGGTAAAAGAGCATGTGGATAAGGGCAACGTAGTCGAATCCGGCGAGCCTGAAGATGCTCCTCTGCCTTCCCCTTGCGTCATACCCCTCAGCCATCAAATCCCTCAGTAAACCCTCTTCTCAGGTCTCCACTTATTTATCCTTACTGGAATGTAACTTATCCTTGTGCCCCTGATGCTTCTCTGTGCAATCGTGTGCTTCATCCACTTCTTATCGTTCCTCTCTGGATACTCAAGGACGTAATGGGATCCCCTGCTCTCCTTCCTCGCGGCTGCGCACTCCGCAACCACGCCAGCCAGCTCCAGCATGTTTCCGATCTCTATCGCATCCCGTAGGTTCGTATTGTAGACACTGCCCTTGTCCTTAATGTAAATATCAGCGTACCTTGACCTAAGTTTTCGCATCTCCTTTATTGCCCTCTTCATTCCCGCAACGGTCTTGTATACGTACAGGTTCTTGTCAAGCGTTGCCTGCATCTCCTTCATTATCTCATAGGGATCCTCGCTCCCCTTTCTCTCCGTAAGATCTGTTATCCTATTCTCCTCCTCCGCCGAAAGTTCCCGGGCAGCCTCTGTAGTGATCTTCCACGATCCCTTCGCATGCTTTGCAATCGCGGTGCCTACTATTCTTCCCCAGACCGCACACTGGCTCAGGGAGTTGCTCCCGAGCCTATTCGCTCCGTGTACGCTCACGCATGCACACTCTCCTACCGCCCAGATCCCATCAGCGGTCTTTCCCGAAGGTCCCGCCATTACCTCGCCGTTTATGTTGGTGTGTATGCCTCCCATGGTGAAGTGGCTTGCCGGCCTTATCGGTATCAGATCCTTGCTCGGATCAAGATGCAGCATCTTTGTCGTGATGTCCCTCACCATCGGCAGCTTCTCGTCTATCTTCCTGGAGTCAAGGTGGGTCAGGTCAAGATGGACATACTCGAGACCGGACTCCTTGTTGCGCAGTCCGCGCCCCGCCTCTATCTCGCTTATTATCGCCCTGGCAACTATGTCCCTAGGGGCAAGCTCCATCTTGCTCTTTGCGTATCTCTCCATGAAGCGCTCCCCCTTCGAGTTCCTTAGATACGCTCCCTCGCCCCTTGCCGCTTCGGTTATCAGTATCCCGCTCGGTATCAGTCCTGTGGGATGGAATTGCACGAACTCCATGTCCTTTAGTGGAAGCCCGGCCCTGTACGCAAGGGCTATTCCGTCTCCCGTGCTCGAGTAAGATGTCGTTGCAAAACCGTAGATCCTTGCAAATCCGCCCGTTGCAATTACGCAGGACTTTGCCCTGAAGAGAACCTGCCTGCCGCTCTTTAGGCCGATCGCATGGAGCCCGACGAATCTGCCCCTGTCCATCAGGAGCGCAGTGACTATGTATTCGTGGAAGATCTCTACTCCCTTGTGCAGTGTGATCTCGTCGTATAGTGCGCGCATCATGAAGAATCCGGTCTTGTCTGCCGCAAATGCCGTCCTAGGAACCGACATGCCCCCGAATGGCCTCTCGTTTATCCTTCCGTTCTCCTCCCTGTTCCACGGAACGCCGAGATGCTCAAAGAACTTTATCTCCTTCGGTGCGTTCTCCGCCAGCATCTCAACCGCATCCTGGTCCGCAAGATAGTCCGAGCCCTTCACAGTATCATATCCGTGAAGTAATACGGAGTCCTTGTTCTCGGTAGGATAGAGGACCCCGGAGATGCCTCCTTCCGCGGAGACAGAGTGGCTCCGCATCGCATGCACCTTAGAGACGAGCGCGATCCGCAGCTTCTCCCCGGCGGCTAGCTCAGCATGTATCGCAGAGGTCATTCCCGCTATCCCGCTCCCAAGAACCACAATGTCGAAATCTAGTATCTCCATGTACATTCTCATATCTGCGGAAAACCTATTAAACGTTTTTAGATTTGCGTCCCAGGTTCAAGCCCACCCAAAAACCTATATAAACTGCTCATACCATTATAGTATCATGGCAAAGAAGCAGTACGGATCTTACGAGAGCAGGGCAAAGTCCATGATAGACGGTAACAACTACATGGTCACCGCCACGAGCGACGGCAAGAATGACGTATGGGCGGCAACGGTCTCGTATGTCTGCGACAAGGAGTACAACTTCTACTTCCTATCGGCAATAGACTCCAGACACGCCGAAAACATAAGCAAGAATCCAAACATCGCGTTCCAGATATTCGACTCAACACAGGGGATCGGCAGCTCGGACGGGATCCAGGCCGAGGGCGAGGCAGAGCTTGTTGAGGAAGCCGAACTTCCCGGAGTAATCGAACTTTACGTGGGCAAATTCTTTCCTGAATCCAGAATGCCGCCCACCCAGCGCTATCCTCCGGAGAACTACGGCGGCGCCTCGGAGTTCAGGTTCTTCAAGGTAACCGTATCAGCGCTCTACATAACCGGCGGAGGCATCTCCGACCAAGGGGGGATCACACCGAACAATGAGAGGAGGGTGGAGATCGACCTTAAGAAGCTATCCAAATAACCGCGGTTCCTCCGGGCACAGTTGTTTTAAAGCCTTTGTGTTTGAATATAATCGGCAATCTCCATGAAAGACGAAGATTTTTACGAACTGGAACTGAGCGTCTTCAGCGCACTGGAAGGAAAGCTCGCGAACATGACTTCCCAGGAAGAGATAGACTCATACGTGGAGAGGATAGTCCGGTCAATCCACCCGACAATAGCAAAGGACGAGCTCGAGAAGATAGTAAAGGACGCAAAGACCTTCGCCCCGATAGACAACTACCTGGTCGACGAGAGAATCGAAGACATAATGGTGAACAACACCGCCAACATCTTCGTCTACGACACGGATCAGGGCGACATAAAGGCGCCAGACAAGATAGAGTCCAAGCGGGATCTCGCGCTCTTTGTCGCAAAGATGAAGATGTACAATACGACGTCTGCGGCCAACAGGAACATATTCGACGTCCATCTCCCTAACGGCTCAAGGTCCAACATAGTTGACTCGCCGATGGGGCCCAACATAACGATCAGGAACTTCAAGAACAGGGCACTCAGCATAATAGACCTTATAAACGTGGGGGAGCTCAGCTACAACCTCGCAGGCAGGCTGTGGCTCTATGCGGAGGGACTAAGGGTCCGGCCTGCAAACCTCATGTTCGGGGGAATGCCTGCATCTGGAAAGACGACACTTCTTAATGCAATGTTCAGCTTCTTCAGGCCCGAGTCCAGGATAGTGGTCATAGAGGATACGTACGAGCTCAACACGACAACGCAGGAGAACTGCGTGAGGCTCGAGACCAGCATCGACGTCTCGATGGCAGATCTTGTCAAGAACTCCTTGAGAATGAGGCCTGACATGATAATGGTCGGGGAGGTGAGGGGAGCCGAGGCAGTTGACATGATGACTGCAATGAACATCGGAAAGGTAGGCATGTGCACCCTCCACGCAAGCACGAGCAGGGATGTGGTAACAAGGCTTGAGTACGCGCCGATGAACATAGACAAGGAGATAATACCGCTCATAGACGCGATAATAGTGGTCTCAAGGCTGAGCGAGGGCAACAAGTACATAAGAAGGATCACGCAGGTCTCTGAGATATCCGGGATAGAGACCCAGGTGCTGCTCTCAGACCTGTTCACATACGATTACAAGACGCACAAGGGCTCTGACATACTGCCAAGCATAACATACCGTGATACGCTCTCATCACTGACCGGGTTCCCTCCAAACCAGATCATACTCGAGGAGAAGAGAAGGGCAAAGATGCTTGAGAAACTCAACGAGTCGGGGGTCAGGGATCTAGCAGGCATAAACGAGTTCTGCAAGGAGTACTACGACAATCCCGGAAAGGCACTTGCGAAGCTCGACCTCAAGAGCCTTGGAAC
>JAJYXH010000101.1 GCA_021791075.1 Microcaldota archaeon | reverse complement strand
ACTCGAAAGGGCTACCGAAGGACATTCGGGAAGTGAAGCCTCTGGAGACGACGTAAGACATCGTGCAAATGGTGCGGTTGCCACTGAAGGAGGAACTATACAGGTGGCATCATGACAACCATCAGAAACCACCTTGGAAGCCCACGACTTCAGTCGTGGGAGGGTGTCACACCTTGATGGGATAGGATAAATATGTCGCTTGTAAGGATCCAGAACATAATGGGAAGCGAGCTCTCAAAGCGGGTCTTCCTGAGCAGGCCGCCCGAGCCGCCGCACGAGTACCTTCTGAACGATCCCACGGACTCGATCTTCATAGGTACGACAAAGGTATTTGGAGTGCCGTTCACCTGGACGTTTGCCACGCTCACGAACCCGCACCTAGCTGTGGTGGGGATAACCGGAGCAGGAAAGAGCTTCTTCGTCAAGACCTTCCTCTTGAGGGCAAGCTACATATGGAATACCAATGCGATAATAATCGACTGGGCCGGGGAGTACAAGGGCTGGGTCAAGCAGAGCGGCGGCACCGTCATCTCCCTCTCGAAAGGCGACTACATAAACATAATGGACCTCTCGGGAATGAAGCCGATAGACAGGTCAAAGCAGATCATGAACTCGTTGGACATACTCACCGACATAGGCGACTACCCGGAGCAGAGAAGGCTCACGGCCGAGGCGATAGAGCAGGCATATGTAAACTCGGGCTTCGCACTCTCGCAGATCCCCGAGTCAAATGCCGATGCGCCTACGCTCAAGGAGGTCACCACCCTGCTCGAGGAAAAATTGCAGGAGGGATCATACGAGTATCCAGCCGAGCTGGAGAACGCGCTATACCGATTAAGGCAGTTTACCAGGGAAGGGGAGGACTACTTCGCCAAAAAGTCAACCATAGACATAGGCAAGCTGGCATCATCGGGCCTCGTGTCGCTCGACCTCTCAAGCCTTCCAGACGAGAGGTTCAGGGCTCTCGCCGCGATGTTCATACTCCAGACCCTGAAGGAGAAGATGAGATCGACGGGATGGAGCGGAACCAAGGGCCTGAGGGCCATAGTGGTTCTCGACGAGGCGTGGAAGGTGGCGAGCGACGACAGGAGCGACGCGATAACGATCGTCAGGGAGGGAAGGAAGTACCAGTTCGGGCTGATAGTCGCATCGCAGAATCCGACCGACGTGAATGAGGCGATATTCTCCAACGTCGGCACGACGGTCATGCTCAGGATAAGGTTCGAGAAGTTCATGAACTACCTTCAGGGGTCGCTCAACTTCTCCAACTTCATAAGGACTGAGATAGGAAAGTTCGGCGTCGGCCAGGCGGCATTCGACATGTCCTTCCATTCGGCCGTGCAGTTCCCTGACGTCTTCCTGCTCGAGAGGATTGTGGGAGAGGAGCCGCTCGATGTCTACACCATAAGCATCGCCGAGATACTAACCCCCGGAGAGCTTGACGATCAGAGCATCCAGAAGGAGTACTACCTGGAGAGGATAGACCTCAACTCAAAGCTGATAGAGTCAGGAATAAATCCAGAGGTGATAGCTGCGATCTTCAAGGAGCTTGACAAGAAGGAGAGGATCGCAGACATAAGGGATCTTGTAAGAATAATGATTGGCAGGGGGATCAACAGGGACGTTATAGTCGGATTCCTCAGGGGCATTAAGATAGTAGATGCTCTGATAACCAGGATATTCTCGTACATAGGCTGAATTTTGGATGGCCAACACCTTCATAATAAACAGAATAAAGCTCGAAAGGATACTCTCGGGATTCAAGGTCAGCGCGAAGAACATCAACGAGCTGGTCAACCAGCTAAACAAGACGCACAGGCACGTGAACGCCGTTGCGTTCGTGAGCCTCCTGCACAGGTACGGCCTGAGGCAGGAGGAAGTCTCCAACATACTAAGGAGGATGGGCTTCGACGAGGTAACCATAATCGAGATATTCAACATGATAGACGAGGAGAGGATAAACCAGACGTACGGAAAGATAGTCGAGCTTTGGGTTGATTGAAATGGCTAGAGAGAAGAGAACATCAAGTACAGGGGAAAAGAGGGCACCGGCGGAAGGGTCCGGAAAGGTGGTATGCATAATATGCGGGGAGAACAAGCCCGGGATAAGGATAAAGGAGGATACGGTCATAAGGTCCATAAAGTGGATAAAGAGGAACATCACCAAGAACGAGAAGAACAACACGCTCGTCGTATGCAGGGGGTGCTATCCTAAGTACAGCAAGGAGCGCAGCAAGTACACGTCAAGGCAGGTGCTATACATCGCACTTGGGATACTGTTCGCCATCTTCAGCCTACTGCTCAACCCGGCCCCGCTCACGCTGCTGATAGCTGCTATGGTGCTCCTGTTCTTCTACGGCCTCTCCCTCCTGAACTACTCTCCAGCGCTCGACGTGCAGAAGAAGGGGAAGGTTTCGGGCACCGGAGCGAAGGATAGCTAATAAAAGTTTGCATTGGCAATAGTTAAAATAGCCGATCGTTAAGATAATTGAAGGGTTGCGTGAGTATGGGAGAAGAAGCAGCGGTCATGGTGCCAAAGGTGGAGGAGATCTCGTTCAACGGAACGCTCAACGGCACGCTCGACTCGCTCAGGCAGAGGCTCTCGAAGATACCATTCTACTCGATGAAGATCGACGGGGACCAGCTCATCCTCGCGAGGGTGGAGAGCAGGAACATAAACAAGAAGCCGTACCTCTTCTACATGATCAAGCTCGGAAAGGACTCGGCAAGCGTGGTATACTCGATACCACCCGACACGAGCGAGCGCCTGCGGAGGGCCTTCGTGATAAAGGATCTCGTCTCCGTGCTCGCCATAGCTGCTGAGTCATACACGGTAAGCGAGACCAAGTTCTACGAGTACGTCGACTCGGTCATAGACGATCTGCTGAAGGGCCTCTCGGACAGCTACAGCGTACTCTTCAACAAGTACGATGCGCTGCTGAGCGAGTACAGGGAGCTCAAGAGGCTCAACCTCGAGCTCAGCGCGTCGAACAGGAACCTCACCCTGCAGGCATCGCAGCTCACAGACCAGAACAAGGTCTACGGCGAGGAGCTCAAGACGCTGCAGAAGTACTCAGACCAGGCGCTCATGGCCATGGCCAGCGACTGGATAGAGGTGCACAACAGCACCATCGACATAGACGAGTTCGCCAAGACCTATGGGATAGGGGCGCCGCGCGTGGAGCAGATACTCGACAAGATGGTCTCGGAAGGATACCTTGAGCTGAAGGAGTAGGTCGCATGAAGTACACGTTCGCAATAAACAGGAAATTCTCATACGTAAAGACCTACAGGGTGGTGAAGAGACCTGACGAGCAGACCAACGCGATATCGAAGCTCGTGCAGAAGCTTATAGATAAGTATGTACTGAAGAGCGAGAAGCAGTAGGTGTAGCCGATGAAATCGATACTTCGCAACGCCCTCATCGCCGCAGCGGTGTTCATCATTATACTCGCATCCCTGATTCTCTATATTAGGGGTGAGATAAGCGCCCTTACGAGCCACGCAGCCACGGGGCCTACGGGAAACATAATCGCGAACTTCTCGATAAAGCAGAGCAGCGTACTCGGATACAACAACACGCAGTCATTGATCGAGTACGTGCTCCTGAATTACAGGATATCGAACGTCTCAAGCGGCAACGCCTCCATATCTGTGTACCGCAATATTCCCGTCGAGCCGATCTACCTGATAGATACCAAGGTGGGAGCGCTCGATTACTGCTTCCAATGCTTCGACTCCGGGCTGCTCAGACAGTACCTCCAGCAAGCTCTCGCAACCAAGGGGCTTATCCAGAATGCCAGCAGCTTCAACTACGTCTCTCTCGCTAACATATCCCAGATCCCGCAGAACTCGATAGTGGTGCTACAGGCAGGATTGATCCAGACAAGCCTCATGGCCCCGAACTCGTCCTATGGCGGCCCAAGCATCATCAACGGGAACGCTACCCTTCTCACACTCCTCAACCGCGGAGACACGGTGGTATACATTGGGAGGAGCTTCGCCACGTCGATAGGCGCAGGGGAGGACGTCTTCAACACGACCCCGGAGGATCTGGGGCTCTTCTCCAACATATCGCTGGATACCGAGCCGTTCGTCTTCCTTCCAAGCAACTACAGCTCCGCAGGAATCACATTCCATTCCACGACATTCCAGTTCACGAAGGGCGTAAATTACGGGTATGTGAGCGCAGTTGACTCCAGAAACGGGACCGTAATCGCATTCGGCAATTATCCGACGGCCGGGTGGAGCAGCGTCGGCAGCATGGCCAACGACATCGCAGGAATAATAGACTCAAGGTTCTGGATCCCAAGGCTGGCATACGGAACGACAAATTTCACCATAAGAAACTCGACCGGCATAATTCCGTTGCTCACAACTGCGCAGCCTATTGACAACAGCGGCGGCACGGGTCCGGGAGAGGTGAACTCCTCCTACTCGCTCATAAAGCTCAATCTTGCCAACCAGAGGACTAACGTCTCGATCGAGATTCCTTTCAGGATAACATACGCTCCGCAGGGCGCGGTGAACATGCCGACGGTCTTCGGCGAGACGCAGAGCCTGCCCGTCACTGCCGCAAGTTCGGTCAATGCCCGTGGAGGCACATCATTCCACATAAACGTGAAGAACACTACCGGATCCCTCTACAGGTCGATACCACTCGGGTTCATAGGCACAAGGCAGTTCAGCATCGTGCACTACTACTCCTTCGCGATACCTAGCGGCTACTACGTGGCCTCTCTTGTTGACATAAACGGGAAGGTGTACGGGTCATCGCTCTTCTCCGTGGCAAACTTAGACATAACACCGGTCTCGCTCAACTTCAAGAACGGAACGTTCTCGTTCTCGATGAGGAGCAATGGCGCTCCGGTCTCGAACGCAACATACACCGCAAGCATCAACGGCGCATACTCCCAGACCGGAGCTGTACAGAACGGAAATCTCACATACACGCTGCCCGGAGGCGCTTCAGAGGAGTACGGATCGAAGACCTTCACGTTCAGCATGTTCGGCACAAACTACACCTATGTGACAAGCTATGCAAGCGCTGGCAGGGGCATACCTCCGCTCTACATAGAGTTCGGCGTCGCTGCAGTGTTCATAATAATACTGAACTTAGTGCTCAAGGCGCCGACCACCGACGACTACTATATCGACGTGCCAAACTTCCCTCCGGTAAATAAGGTGAAATTGAAGGTCGACACCGGCTCCATAACCGGGATCTTCGACGCGGTCAATTTCGGATACCGCTGGAAGTACATGCCTCTTACTGCAGAGGAGGTGAAGAACGGTGTCAGCACGAACATAAGGTACGAGAACGTTCCGGTCGCGGTGACGTTGCAGAACATCACCGGGGTGCTCAACAAGCTTGCCGCACAGGGGATACTTGTCTCAAGCGGAGGATACTACGCGCCAGCCGCGTGGATCGCGCAGTCCAAGCACGACATCGAATATCTCGCGATCTTCAGGAAACTGAGGGACTTCTGCGTGTCCAACGCAATGCTCTTCACCGACCTGGACGCGGTTCCGAATGTCGACATGATAATAACTAGGAGAGGGACACAGGCGCATATAATAATACACTCGCCTGGATCACAGATGAAGGACATAGCACTAAACAGTCCCTACAAGATCTACATCACGTTCCTCACCGAGTCCGAGAGGCTCGACTTCCTTGAGAAGCTGTACAACTCCTACGGCGAGCATGCGGAACTGCTGAAGATAGGGATCGAGTACTCATACATCATGCTGATAGACACGGAGAACCAGGACCTTACCCGACTGCTTATGTGATCGCCGGATGAAGGCCGCAAGGACTTCTGCAAAAAGGAGGGACGGGCCGGCAACAATATCCTGAGAGTACACAGACCGGACAAATACTCGGGCATGGCTGAAAGTTAAGGCTGGGCCAGCAAGAACCTACGGCAGAGGACCGGATCGGGATTCTCATGTCAATTGCGAGGGCACCGATCGCCTCAAGCAATGATCACGCACAAAATATCTACTCGCCCTCGTCTTCTTCCGCGGCAGCCTTCTTGCCTCCGGCATCTTCCTCTTTTCCCGCGCCATCGGCCTTCCCTTCCTCCTCATCATCGACGTCCTTGTACCTATTCTCTATCAGCGCAGTCAATGACCTCTTTATCTGCCCCTTGTCCTTCCCAGTTATGTCCCCGAGGTCGTTCGACATCTGGTCGACGTACCTCATAAGCGCGTTATACCTCGTCTCCTTGAGCTCCCTGCTCTTCATCCCGCTGATGTGCCTCTGCAGCGCCCTGCCGCAGTCCTGCACCGCCAGCTTTATCTCCTCGATTATCTCGTCCTCCTGCGCTATCGCCTGCTTGCCCACTCCGGAGTATGGTATGTAGACGCTGGAGACGTTGACGAAGACGCTGACCGGCTCCTCGTCGAAGTTCTGGATCCCGTACCTCTTCCAGTCTATGTTGTTCACAGCAATTGTTATGGCGCAGCTCGAACCGTCGAAGAGCAGCGGCACCTTGTTCGCGAACCTGAGTATGTTTCCCTTCGAGCCCTCCTGCGTCGCCCTCCCTGCATCTCCGCCGTAGGCTATGCACGACTCGACAACGAAAGGAATGCCTCCGCGGAAGACCTTGGGCTTCCTCTCTATCACCGCCTGGAACTGCGGATTGAGTATGTTCTTCACCGCCATCTCTATCTGGTTCTCCCCTATTGTAGAGAGCGAGTCCAGCTCAGGAGCCATCCACTTGACCTGCCTCACGGCCTTGATTATCCTCTCCGCGTCAGCCCAGACAAGGTTGTGCGGATCCGCTGCCATGTTGATGCTCTTGTCAATCGCTGTCAGCTCGTCGATCTTGTTCTGCGTGACCCTTGCGAACGCCTCCATCAGGAACGCGGAGATCCTCCTGTTCTCGCTCCTGTGCGCAGCGTCGAGCAGGTCGCTCGTGCCTATTCCGAGCGGGTGCGGCTTTATCTGCTTCGGCCTCTTCGGCAGCTCCTCCACGGACCTCATGAATACTGCCTCCTTTCCGTCAGGCTCCGTGAGCTTTATGCTTGCATGGGGATTGGAGAGCGCCGTCCTCTTTAGATACTCGTAGACCCCGTGGTCGCTCGACTCGTACTTGACGTCGCCGAACTCGCCGCTCACCACCGTGCCCCTAAACTCGGACTCGAGCTTCTTGAGCTCAGCAACCACCGGCTTGTTTGATTTAATATCAAGGGAGATGTCGCACTCGTAGGCTCCCTTCCCGGTTCCCGACCTTACGTGAATGGGCTTTCCCGTAGTTATCGCAGAGTAGAGCGTGCATCCGGTGGCTCCTATTCCCTGCTGTCCCCTCTGCTGCACGTACCTGTGGAACTTCGTCCCCGCAAGAATCGTGGCGAGCGCCTTGCCAATATGGCTCTGTGGTATGCCAGGGCCGTTGTCCCCCACCTTTACAGAGTACTTGTCCTCAGCGAGCTGCTTTATCTCAACGGTTATCTCGGGAAGTATGTTCGCCTCCTCGCAAGCGTCGAGTCCGTTCGTGACGTACTCGTGTATTATCGTTGTAAGCGACCTGACCTTTCCCGAGTATCCGAGCATCTGGCTGTTCTTCCTGAAGAACTCCGATATCGAGTACTGCTTGAACTGCTTGAAGATCTCGTCAGCTTCCAATACGTTTCTCTGCTCAGCCATCAATATCACCTACTTCATCAGCCCTGCCTCATTGGCCTTTCTCCTCGCCAGCTCCATGAGCCTGTAGGCCTTCTTGTGCGTTCCGCCTCCGAGCAGCGTCTCGATCGCAACGGTTGCTATTCCTATGCCCTCCATCGTGCCTATTATGCCTATCGTGTCTCCGTACACAGATATCTCTACCTCGCTGACCGACTGGATATACTCCTTGGTCCTGCCCTCTTCTCCTATGATCCTGGCCTTTAACCTTTTTATCTGCTCCTTATTTCTAAACATATCCCTGAGGTCTATGTACTTGAAGAAATAAGTCTCCTCGAGAAGCCTGTAAGCGCTGGGCATGTTGAAGCCCCTGCCGAACGCCTGGATCACGTTCCTCGCGTTGTACTCGTCGTATCCCGACCCCTCTATCGCGATCTCGTTGCCGTTACGTACCTCTATCTTGCAGTTGAGCTTCTTCTGCACCTCATTCAGCAGTCTCTGCTCGAGGATCTTGGCCCTCTCAATCGGTATGAGTATCTGTTCCATCTGCGCATTCACGCTCTGATCAGGGAAGTCGCATTACTATCAGAGAGCAAATACTTTATAAATGCAAACCACAGAAAACCCATATCCTTCAGATATGGGATGAATGTGGCATATGCTGATAAATATATAAATTAGAAAGATGAAATAAACACGGTTGTCATGGAAACTGCATATAAATACAGAGCGTATCCTTCAAAGGAACAGAAAGAACTGCT
>JAJYXH010000016.1 GCA_021791075.1 Microcaldota archaeon | reverse complement strand
TATCTGGCAAAACTCTGCGACACATCAACCAGGAAGATAGAGGAGGCGATAGGCCACGAGGGGGACTTGATGGAGATTGGCCGGATGAAGCTCAGCGACTTCAACCTGAGACTCGAATCGAAGCTGGGCCTCAGCCCGAAAGAGGCCGATTGGCGCGTGTTCTTCAGGAAAAGGATGAAGGTAAACAGGAAGGTATATTCCTACGCAAAGAGGCTAGGCAGGAGATACACTATCGCGTGCCTCTCCAACCTAAATCCCTCCGGATACGAGATTGTAAAGTCGAAGATGGACACCTCGTTATTCGACAGGATCTTTATCTCATGCGTTCTCCACATGAAGAAGCCTGATATTAGGATCTACAAGTATGCTTTAAGGAAACTCCAAGCGAAAGGGCATGAAGTGGCCTTTGTGGATGATATAAAAGAGAACGTCGCCGCTGCAAGAGAGATCGGCATGCGTGGAATACTGTACAAAAATTTGAGCGACCTGAAGACCCAACTCTCAAAGAATGGTGTAAAGTGAACCTATCTCACTGCACTATCGAGTAACTCAAGGCTGGCCTTCCTGCCCTTCAGATCCAGCCTTGCCGGAATTCCGTATGGAAGCGTAAGCATCGGTGCGGTATGACCAAAATCCATATCCATAACGATCGGGAAGTCATATCCCTTCGTGACGTCAAGTATTATCTTATCAAGTCCATAGTCCCGCCTCTCTATCTTGTACTCGTTAAGGTTGACTCTGCCGACTATCATCCCCCTTATGTCGTCAAATACGCCTATCATCTCGAGCTGCCTCAGGAACCTATCCGTCATAGGCGATGTGGTTTCGGTGTCCTCCCAGAAGAGAATCTTGCCCTTGAAATCCGGAAAGTACTCTGTCCCGCAGAGGTTGAGCATAGTGAATATGTGGCCTCCGACAAGGCGTCCCTCCGCCTTCCCTTCCCTCAGCACTTTCCACGAAGTGCTCTTAAGGTCGGCCTTTTTCAGCGTGTCAGACCCATACTTAAACGTAAACTTCCTTGATGGGCCCAGCCTGATTGGTGAATCCGCCGCTCCGACAACAGCCTCGAAATTCCTATAAGTGTATTCTCCAATTATGTCTGTTCCGGATCTTGTTGTTCCGTTGGGCCCGTAGAACGTCACAAGCCCCGTTTTTGTGTGAAGTGCGCAGTGCATGAAAGTTATGTCACTGAAGCCACAGAAGATCTTCGGATTCCTCCTAACTATCCCGTAATCTATGCGATCGAGTAGGTCGTTTGAGTTGTAGCCACCCCTGGCAGTGATTATTGCACTTACCTCATCGTCTTCAAACATCGAATTGAAGTCTTCGAGCCTCTGTTCTATCGTGCCTGCCTTATGCCCATACCTTCCCTTACAGTGCTTCCCTAATTTTATCCTGTATCCCACGCCCTTCAGAAAACCGGTGGTTCTGGCCAACGCGGAGATCTGTTTTGGGGAGAGATTAGAGGCCGGGCTTATGATGCCTATGGTGTCCCCCCTATGCAGCCTTTCAGGTTTTATGAGCTCCATGCTCTACTTTACACTGCTTCTGTTATTAAAAAGATAGGTGTCTGTGATTCAAGAGGTACAACAACTCTGCCCTGGCGGGTGTGATATGCGTTCGTAGAAAAGACTTAAAAAGAGCCAGCGCCAAGATAAAGCAGATAATGGGTATATGCATGCACATCGAGCAGCAGTGGCATCAATCCGAAGCGCTTCAAGGGCATTGCCTTAGCAATACGCATGCACCCATGGCTGTGCGCTCTGCCGCCTGCGGGCACCCTGCATAAGGCCCCCAATTTTGTGTGTCTTTATGCAAATTAACAACCATGAGTTAAAACGTCAATCCCTGGTGATATACTGAAGGTTCGCAATGATAATCAATCGTCAAGCGCCGCGGCTACAGCCAAGGCGTACAGCCGCGTCGAGAGCATAAAGGTAGTAACGCGTGATGGAAGGATTGACAGGGCGAGAATAGTCGATGAAGCAGCCACGAAGATAGTGCGGTGCATGAACGAGCCCAAAAGGTTCCCTGCTGTCAGCGATGCGATGGGGGCGATATCGCTGATGGCAACTGTCAACCACTCAAACCTCACAGTAACATCATGGAACATGTTTGCATCTGCCATAGTTTCAGAGGTCAATGCTGCGCTAGGACAGAAGGAACGGCCTGCAATAAACGTCGTTTATGATCTTGCCGTGCCGCAGTGGGACACCCCACAGGGTCACAGGCTGGAACTAAGCGGCATCGGGTCCGGCAGGATGATGCTTGACGGAAACGTATCATACGCATTGCAGAACAGCCTCCAGCCAAAGATAGTGAATGTGGGGGAGGTAAGGCGGGAGCTTGTCGAGACATACTACTCTGAAGGAGGGAGATCTTCAGGAGCGCCAGGCGGAACAGAAGAAAGAATAGACAAGATCGTCTCCCTGCTCAGCTCATGGAACCATACAATACGCGACGGGAGCCTGGAGCTCACCGAGAGTTTGAGAAAGGCCGGAATCACTCCCACTAAAAAGGGCATGAGAAGGATCTCGGTGCAGGAGCGCGTTCCACTTGGCATAACCGCAGTTGCGCTCGGCAATCCTATAAACAAGGCCATCATGGACCTCAGGCGAGGCCAGTACGGGCTCTTCTCCGAAGGTCGTGCATTTGCACCAGAGATTCCTATGTCATCCCTGCTCAAATCAATTGCCAATGCACTCCAGGAGCTGGAGAATTACGGATATCCGTTCTACGAGTCTCCGCTTCCAGGTAGCTTTAAGGGATCTGGATACCTGAAAGGTATAGACAGGAACGGGGTAAGACAGAAAACCGAGTTTGTTGACGGAGAATTCAGGTATGCGGATCTCGGGAACACAGTGGCGATCAAGAAAGCCGACGTCTACGATGCGATGAAGGACGGCAGGCTCCTGCCGACAATGCCTACCCTTGACCTGGCAATAATTACAGGTCCTGAAATTCCGCACCTTTGCGGATCCTCAATGATACGATACGCTCCAGAGTACCTCGACCCGCAGGCAAGATGGCTCGGTCTCGGCGAAGGTGCATCGGAGAGGTTCCTCGTTTCAACAAGAGGCCAGGCCGCATTCGGAACGAGGTTCGGCGAGACCACAATATTCTCCGCGATAAGCGGCTACATAGTTCATGGAAGCGAGAGAGTCGACGAAGCCCTGTCAGGTGACACTTACATAGAAGCGGCTGTAAACAATCCGCAAGGGGCGCTCTTCGCAAGCAGGCGCTGAGTTCCAATCAGGAAAAGTGTATGTACTTGCAAACGAAGGCATTAAGCAGTGGGGTCACCCGGATAAGTTGTGTGGCGTACAACATCCTCGATGCAGTCAATTTAATTGTGGCTTTGTGGCAGGGGCGTCGACTACTGTAAGTAGGGCTAAGCCCGTCGAACCTGCGGGCAATCCCATACCATCCAGTCATGCCGATGCAAAAGAGTCTGTGGAGACGCTTCTCGAAGTGACGAGGCGGATCCCGCAGGGGAGAAGAGGAGAGGTAAGGTACTTCTTCTCCGGTGACTCGGCGATTGCCGCGCTCAGCAATGTTGAGAGGGTAATATCATTCGACCTGGACCAATTGCCCGTGACAAAGCAGATTGACACGGCAAAGATCCCGGCAGTTACGGCCCTGAGATTCAAGAGGCTAGCGTCCGTATTGGGCACGATAGAATGCAGATCAATAGGTGAGTACGGTCCTGCCAGGAAGCATGGCGATCAATGGAAAAAGGTGCTTATAGAGACGCAGCCATGGGAGGATTCAAGATAATCGAGTCGCGGAAGGGAATGACGTAGGAAGAGCATCTTGACTCAGGGCCAAGGCTTTACGGCCCCTCCGCTGCAAGATTAGGCGGCTCTACCATATTTGTCGAGAATCCGATAGATATATTTGCGAATAAGTTCTTCACAATCGCAAGGAGCCTCAGGGACGGCATACCGATCTACCCGAGATCAGGACGCGCCGTACCGCAGAGGTATCGAAACCAGGCGCACTGCTAAGCAGTATCTAATTACACGCTAAAGGCTCTGGCCCACAGGGTTGCCGCATCGGGAAGCTATGACAGATACGATCACGAGGCGTTGTCTATGGGATTCTCAAGAGCCGGTTCCTCGGGAAACGTGGTGGCATTGATGGATCTGCCCAGGCCCAAAGTCTGGACTCACGAAGCTCATCAGAGAGGAAAGATTGCAAAGAGGAACGCTATGATAAGGCTCACCGCAAGCGCGGTAAGGAAGACCTGCGATGCCCGAAGCGCATCCTTGTTCCTATTGGTTGCTCCGTTGACCCTGATTCTCTCCCCGAAGCTCCCGAAATTATATACCCCCATCGACCCGAAGTATGCGCAGAAGCCGAGCGAGTACTCCACATATCCTATGACTGCAAGATAGGCAGGGAAGAAGAGAAAGAGGTAATAGGGCCGAGGCATGTTCAGGATCACGAGAAACCCAAGGAGCGCCACGAAGAAGAAGACTCCGAATATGGCCGATGCGAATCTCTTCCTCCTCTCGTCGCTGCCTATGTTGCAGAGACCCGGGGAGTATTTGTTGTTAGCGCCGTTCTTTGTCATTCCAATCAGCCATAATCAAGGTGAAGGCGGAACGCCCTGGTTGCTCAGCGCGTTGTAATCCGGCTGCGGAGTCACGTTCGCGGTCGGAAGACCTGAAGAGCTGTTGCTGCCTGAGTTCTGCGAGGTAAGCGTACTTCCTCCGCCGGGGCCGCTGTATGGGCCGGGCTGATTCGAGAAGAACAGGAAGTATGCCGCTCCGAACACAAGTACCACTACGACTGCCACGACAGCTATTATCAAAGCACTGCTTGCCATATCAACCACCCCTGCCCAGGCCACCGAGCCCGTGCAGGCTGTTTATTATCTTCTCGAGGACATGCAGACCGTTGTTAAGGTTTGCGAAGAGCGAGCTTCCCTGGGACTGCGTGTAAGCATTGCTTCCCACGGAGTTCAGCGTAGAGGTCGCATTCTGCGTGTATCCATTGAGTTCGTTCATCTGCGTCGAGTTTATTATGCCACCTATGTCCACCGACCGCAGCTTGTTGTACGCGATAGTCAGCGCCTGCGCATAGAGTTTCGAGCCTAGATGATAGTTGTATCCGTTGGGACAGTCGTTCAGCAGGCAGTACTCTCCAAGGGCTGACTTGACCTGTGATGCGTTCTTCGCCCCATTTACCCCGTTCTGCAGGGGCGTCATCACCAACGCCGTCGCGTTGTTTACAAGTGCGGTGAGCGAGCTGTAGTTTATACCGTACTTCGCCGCAAGGGCGCCGTACTTGTTCGTGACATTCTGGTACTCAGCAATGTACGACTCGTATATCGCTATCTTTGCGTCGCCATAGGCCTTCGTTGTGTTGAGCGCGCAGTTGTTGTACACCACCATTAAGCCATTGTAATCCTTCCTCAGTGCGGTTATCGTGTTCGACGAGAAGCCTGCCGTCCTGTAATCAGACGAGAGGGTGCTGCTTACGTTTGCGAGCTCCGGATCGTATGCGCCTGCAAGATACGCCTGGAACTGCTTCACGTTGCCCGCGTTCGCGAAGGTGTAGAGCTTGTCCGTGTCGCCGTTAAGTGCCATTATGCTTGCATTGAGCTGCGTCCCAAGGCTTGGAGACGCGTTTACCACGTCATTCATGAACCCAACGGCAAAGTTGGTCTTGCAGTCCGCATACTGGTACGCAGCAATGAGTATCGTCTGGTTCTGCGCAGTGCTCGCCGCCAATGCGACGTTAGAGATCAGCATCACAGCAAAGAGGGGCAACAATGCAAGTCGGAGTATCCTGTTCAGCAGCATGATATCATTACACTACCCATTGTTATTAAAGGTATATAAAGCATATCTGGCCTGCCGCGGCTTACCGGCGTACTGTTATAATACATTTGCAGGAAATAATACTAGTTTGGTGGGAAGTAGCATGGTGGGTTGGATAATCCTTGTAAAAGAGGATAGAACCTAATCGACTCAATCATATTGGTCAGTGCGAGCCACATTTTTCTTACTTTTGTTCCTCGCGTCCCCTTTCAAAGCGCTGGAGGTGATGTATGTGGTGGATATAGAAACGCAACATGCGGTGCATAGGGCACTAGATAGAGTAAAGAGGGCAGGTGCGTACAGGGAGCATGTGCACGGCTAGCGGTGCAGAAGGACGCTCGGCGACGTAATGACGGAGGGAGAGGAGACCATAATGGAGGCCAGGCAGAGTTATTTCAGGTCCCTATCTCCGGACAGGGTCATACTCACCAACAAACGGATAATCATAGCAAGGCCCTCCTTCTGAGGCTCTACTTCGGATTCAACCTCTTCAACGCGAAGGACATAAGCATAGTCGTCACAAAGGGGAATCGGTTCTCGTCACTGCACATGAGGATACACGGCTTCAGCGATGCGAGCACGAGCATGGCCCTGAACCTGGAGGGCGAGATTGACGGGCTCAAGATCCGCTCTGCAACGAGGCTTGCCCTATTCGTCCAGGATGTGATCGAGGGCATAGAGGAAGGACCACACCACGAGGGCCGTAACTGCCGCAGCGCCAGTGCAGCAGCACAGCAAATCCGGGAGGCACAATGCCAATATCGTCTAAGGCTTGGGCATGCCCTCCCGCCCCATAGGGGCTCAGCCGGAGCGCAATGCGCCGGCTATCCGTCCAGGTATTGGTAGATCTCGATTGGATGCGGATACGCCGATATCATCCTGCACTCGCTCCTCTTAAGATCGATGTACGTGTCGAGAACCTCCCTACCGAAGACCGGCTTGAGGAAGTCGCTGTCGCTCTCGAGATCATCCAAGGCCTCGTCGAGGCTCCTCGGAAGCTCGCGTATTCCCATCTCCTTCCTCTTGGAATCGCTCATCTCGTATATGCTCTCATCGACGATCGGAGCACCGGGATCTATCTTCCTCTTTATCCCGTCGAGCCCGGCCATGAGTATGGCAGAGAACGCAAGGTACGGGTTACACGTAGGATCCGGGGCTCTGTACTCGACCCTCTTCGCCTTCTCAACTCCCTTGTAATAAGTGGGAACCCTGACCACCGCGCTCCTGTTCGACCTGCTCCATGCAAGGTAGACTGGAGCCTCGTATCCAGGTATGAGCCTGTGGTAGCTGTTGACGGTGGGGGAGACTATGGCGGAGAGCGCGCGGGCGTGCTTGAGTATGCCGCCTATCACGTACCTGCCCTCCCTGCTTATCTCCGCGTACTTGTCGCCCTTGTCGTACATCACGTTCCTTCCCTTCGTGGTCCAGAGGCTGAAGTGCGTGTGCATTCCGGTGCCGTTGTCGCCGTACATCGGCTTAGGCATGAATGTGGCGAGCATGCTGTGGCTGTGCGCCACGTTCCTCACCACGTACTTGAGCGTCTGCAATCTGTCTGCAGTGGCGACAAGTCCCGAGTACTTGAAGTTGATCTCACACTGCCCTGCCGTCGCGACCTCGTGGTGCGTTGCCTCTATATCGAAGCCGAAGTTCTCCTTGAGGATTGTGACCATCTCCATCCTGACATTGCCAAGCTGGTCGATCGGCTCCGCAGGGTAGTATCCCTCCTTGTGCCTTATCACGTAGCCACCGGCATTCTCCCACGGCGCCTCCCTCGAGTGTATCTTGTATCCTGTTCCCGAAGCAGGCTGCGCGACATCCATGTTTACCGAGTCGAAGACGAAGAACTCAGGTTCAGGCCCGAAGAAGCTCGTATAGCCAAGGTCCCTCTGGTACTCCTCGGCCTTCTCCGCTATGCCGCGCGGATCGCGCTCGAACCTTCCCTTGCCCGCGCCGCGGTGGACCTCGGCGAGGATTCTCGCAGATCCCGGAGCCCACGGTATCGGCCTGGTGCTCTCAGGAATCGGTATGAGGACCATGTCGCTCTCGTAGATCTCGGTGAAGCCCTTTATGCTGCTGCCGTCGAGCTTCCCGAACCCCTCATTGAACGCCTCCTTGGTGAACTGGTCGGCCGGAATCGTTATGTGGTGCATTTTTCCGAAGAGGTCGGTGAACTGCAGGTCCACCCACTTTATCTTATGCTCCTTCAAGACGCCCAAAGCCCTCTCTACGCTACCCTTCTCGACCATAGAAATACCTCCAATAAAGATGAGCCAGAAATCTTAATATAGACATATGTCATTATCATTACGGATAAGGGGGTATGATGCCTGCAAACACAACGGTCTTGCTTCTCGTAGTGCTTATTCTGGTAATAATAGCCATCGTGGCGTTCTACGTTATCCCAAAGAACGGCTCCCAATCATCAATGGTTACATCCGCATTTCCCACATCATCGGTACGCGTCACAAGCACCGTATCCTCTAGCTCCACGGCACCGACAACCAGCATAACTCAAACCACCGCCAGCACGGCGACTACGATAAAGGGATTCAACAGCAGCGGCGGGAACCAGAGCGGGTTCAACAAGAGCGGATTCAACAAGAGCGGGTTCAACGCCTCCCACATAGTAGTCACGTGAGCCGTTGTGCTTCCAGCTCC
>JAJYXH010000031.1 GCA_021791075.1 Microcaldota archaeon | reverse complement strand
CTCTTGTTAGTGCTCGTTTTAGGTGGATCATTGTCAAATAAGTCGAATCACGAGATGGTACCGGTTCACGAGATACTTAAATTGAAGCAAGTCAACGAAGTCCTTAAGGAGAAGAACATCCAGCTCGAGAACCTTCCAAAGATACTAGAGAGCGACCCCCAGTGCAAGAAGCTGGGCGGCAGGCCTGGACACGTGATAAAGATACAGAGAAATGATAACGGAAATTCCTACCTTTACTACAGGGTAGTTGTCGAGGGATAAGCCCACCCCCTTGTTTGTGATAATATGCGCCAATATGGTCTATTAGAGTCATATCTCAACTCTACATCACTAGTCCAGCACCAGACGGAGAGCTTCAACCGGTTCGTCGACAGCAGCATACAGAAGGTCATAAGCAGGCAGAACCTCATAGAGCCGAGCGTCGAGGGCTTTGCGCTGAAGCTCGGAAACGTGAGGCTGGACAAGGTCTCTATAATAGAGTCGGACGGATCAAGGAGAAGCATACTTCCAAACGAGGCGAGGCTCAGGAACCTCACCTATGCAACGCCGATATTCATAGAGGTAGTCCCGATAATAAGGGGAATAGAGAAGACAGCAGCGTACGGGGAGGTCTTCGTCGGCGAGATGCCGATAATGGTCAGGAGCTCCTTATGTAACACGAAGACTATGGCGAAGAGCCAGCTCACCGAGAACGGCGAGGACCCTGACGATCCTGGCGGATACTTCATAATAAAGGGAGTCGAGCGTGTGCTAATAGGCCTGGAGGATGTCGCCCCTAACAGGATAATAACTACAAAGGAGGCTGACGGAAGGGAGGTAAAGAGCAGGGTCTTCTCGACGACTCCCGGCTTCAGGGCAAGATGTGTAGTCACAAGGAACCAGAGCGGAATGTTCAGCGTCGACTTCCCTACAACGAGCAAGAGCCTCGACATGATAATGCTTCTGAGGGCGCTGGGCCTTCAGGTCAGCGACATACTCAACTATGCCAGCGACCTTCTTCCGTTCAAGAACGACATACTTCTCAACATAGAGACGAGCGACGCCAAGGACCTCGGCCCGAAGGACGCGCTCCTTGAGCTCGGAAAGATGGCGGCTCCTGGCCAGGCAGGAAAGTACCAGGAGAAGAGGGCCGAGATGCAGCTCGACAACTACCTGCTACCCCACATAGGGGGAGGAAGCGAGGACAGGCTAGAGAAGGGCAAGTACCTCATACAGATGGCAAGGAAGGCCACGATCATAGGAAACAAGCTCGCAAGGCAGGACGACAAGGACCACTATGCTAACAAGAGGGTCAAGTTCGCCGGAGAGCTGATGGAGGAGCTCTTCGCATACGCATTCAGATTCTTCGTCAAGGAAGTAAAGTATCAGATAGAGAGGACGAGCGCGAGGGGAAGGAAGCTCAGCATACAGGCAATCATAAACCCTGACACGCTCACCGAGAAGATCGCATACGCCATGGGAACGGGAACATGGGTCGCTGGCCAGACGGGAGTCTCTCAGGTTCTCGACAGGACCAACTTCATAAGCTCTTACACTCATCTCAGGAGGGTCAAGTCGCCTCTTGCAAAGAAGCACCCTCACTTCAGGGCGAGGGACGTCCACGGGACCCAGTGGGGCAAGATCTGCCCGTCGGAGACGCCCGAGGGACAGGAGGTAGGGCTCACGAAGTACCTTGCGATAATGTCCAAGGTCAGCGTGGGTGCGGATGAGGCGCAGATCGAGCAGAAGCTCGGCGAGATCCGCAAGATAGAGAAGATATAGAGTGATGTTTATGCCAAAAGACGAAGAGCCCAGGTGCTACATCTACCTCAATGGGAGGATACTCGGCTACGTCAGGGATCCGGAGCAGTACGTCTCCGAGATAAGGGCGGCGAGGAGAAAGGGAGCCATCTCGGGAGAGGTCAACATCGCCTACGCAAAGTCGCTCAACGCCGTGAGCATAAACACTGACAAGGGCAGGATAAGGAAGCCTTACATAATTATAGAGAACATGCAGTCGAAGCTGACCCCCGAGCTAACGGAGAAGGTCAAGAAGAAGGAGATCGACTTCAACTGGCTGCTCAGGAACGGCATACTCGAGTACCTCGACGCGGAAGAGGAGGAGAACTGCCTCGTCGCTTTCAGCGACGAGGATATAACGGAGAAGACGACGCACATGGAGATAGACGTCGCCGCGATCTTCGGATTCACGGTCAACACGTCGCCATTCCCGGAGCACAACAACATCGCCCGACACGCAATGCTTGCAAACTTCACGAAGCAGGCAGAGGGACTCTACGCTTCAAACTTCAACCTCAGGTTCGACTCGAGGGCATACCTGCTCTTCTACCCGCAGTCACCGATAGTCACTACGGCGGCATACGATGGCGTGAACATAAAGCACCACCCCAGCGGACAGAACTTCGTCGTCGCGCTTTCCACTTACTATGGATACAACATGGCAGACGCCATAGTCGTCAACAGGGCCGCGGTTGACAGGGGACTGGGAAGGAGCATCTTCTACAAGACCTATGTCGATGAGGAGAGAAGGTACCCCGGCGGACAGAAGGACAAGTTCAAGCTTCCACCTCCGACAGCGGAGGGCTACATGGGAGAGCACGTATACTCAAAGCTCGGGGACGACGGAATAATAGAACCGGAGCTCCATGTCGAGGAGGGCGAGGCGCTCATCGGAAAGATCTCGCCGCCGCGATTCCTCGAGGAGAACATCGGCTCAGGAGGACTCGAGGAGAAGATGCGCGACGACTCGTCGGTTCTGAAGCCGGGAGAGACGGGAGACGTCGACAGCGTTGTGTTTACCGAGTCCACCGGAGCAACAAAGATAGTCAAGGTAAGGATAAGAAGCCTAAGGGTTCCAGAGAAGGGGGACAAGTTCGCGAGCAGGCACGGACAGAAGGGAGTCATCGCGATGGTAGTGCCTCCTGAGGACATGCCTTTCACGGAACACGGAATAGTACCGGACCTTCTGCTCAACCCGCACAGCATACCTACAAGACTTACATTCGGTCACCTGCTCGAGGAGCTCGCAGGAAAGGCCGGAGCGGTAAACGGAGAGATAATCAACGGAACCGCATTCTCAGAGAAGGGATCCACGAGAATCGAGCAGTACGGCAAGATACTCGAGGACCACGGGTTCGACAAGAGCGGCGAGGAGACGCTCTATGACGGGATAACGGGAAGGCCGTTCAGGGCCAATGTCTTCACTGGAGTCGTATACTACAACAGGCTCTACCACATGGTGAGCAACAAGATCCAGGTCAGGGCCAGAGGAAAGGTCCAGATACTGACGCACCAGCCTACCGAAGGAAAGGCAAGGCAGGGAGCGCTAAGATTCGGAGAGATGGAACGTGATGCACTCATTGGATACGGGGCGAGCCTCCTGCTCAAGGAGAGGCTTCTCGACCAATCCGACAAGGCCTCGGTGCTCATATGCAAGGAGTGCGGGGACATAGGATACTACGACAGGATCAAGAGAGTGGCGATCTGCCCTCTGTGCGGAAGCAACTCCTTCGCGGAGGTCGAGATAAGCTATGCCTTCAAGATACTTCTTGACGAGATAAAGTCGCTCCACATAATGCCCGGGGTGCAGCTCAACGTATAGGTGTAAACGATGCAGGCCGAGGTAATAAAGGACGTGAAGTTCGGGATAATCTCCCCAGACCAGGCTAAGAGGCTTAGCGTGGTCAAGCTCAGCGTGCCCGATACCTACAACGAGGACGGCTACCCTATAGACGGAGGTCTACTCGACCAGAGGCTCGGAGTCATCGACCCCGGCCTGATCTGCAAGACCTGCGGAGCAAGGGCAAAGACCTGCCCGGGCCACTTCGGTCACATAGAGCTCGTCAGGCCCGTGATACACTCCGAATTCTCGAAGATCATCTACATGCTTCTGCAGTCAACATGCGGCTCGTGCCACAGGATCCTGCTCGGTACCGAGGAGATCCAGAACCTGAAGGACAAGACGAAGGCCATAGTTGCAATAGAGTCGGAGGAGCTGACTGCGGAGGAGATTGCTGAGGCATCGGCAGAGGCAGAGGAGAAGAAGGGCGCGAAGGGAGTGCTCAAGAAGATAAGGAGCGCAAGGAAGTGCCCCCACTGCGGAGCGGTACAGAACAAGGTAAAGTTCTCATCTCCTACATACTTCTACATGGGCGAGAAGAAGCTCAAGCCCGACGAGATAAGGGACTCGCTTGCCGGAATAGGCAATGATGACCTCAGGATACTCGGAATAGACCCCGAGTCGAGCAGGCCCGAGTGGCTGGTGCTCACGTACCTGCTCGTTCCCCCGGTGAACGTGCGTCCTTCGATCACGCTAGAGAGCGGAGAGAGAAGCGAGGATGACCTCACGCACAAGCTCGTCGACATAATGCGTATAAACCAGAGGCTCGCGCAGAACATCAACGCCGGAGCCCCGCAGATAATCATAGACGACCTCTGGGAGCTTCTCCAGTACCACGTCACCGCGTACTTCAACAACGAGACCTCGGGCATACCCCCTGCAAGACACAGGTCCGGAAGGGCGCTCAAGACACTTGCGCAGAGGCTCAAGGGCAAGGAGGGAAGATTCAGGTACAACCTCAGCGGAAAGAGGGTCAACTACTCTGCCAGAACGGTCATAAGCGTCGATCCATACATAGACCTCGACGAGGTAGGCGTGCCGATGGACATAGCAACGAAGCTCACCATTCCGTTCTACGTGACCCTCTGGAACATCGAGAAGGCAAAGGAGCTGCTCACAAGGACCTCATATCCAATGATACTTAATCTTATAAGCGCCGACGGCAAGAGGAAGAGGCTGATAGACACGAACAGGGAGGAGCTCCTCAAGGAGCTCAAGGCCGGAGACATACTCGAGCGCCAGCTCATCGACGGCGACATAGTCCTGTTCAACAGGCAGCCTTCGCTGCACAGGGTCTCTATCATGGCGCACAGGGTAAAGGTGCTGCCTGGAAAGACCTTCAGGATCAACTTCTGCGTAACGCCTCCGTACAACGCAGACTTCGACGGAGACGAGATGAACCTTCACGTCCCCCAGACTCTGGAGGCCCAGGCAGAGGCGAAGTACCTCCTCGAGGTTCAGTACCAGATCTTCTCTCCGAGGGACGGTGAGGCTATAATAACAAACAACGAGGACGGAATAACCGGAATGTACTTCCTCACCAAGGACGAGACGAGGCTCACAAAGGACGAAGCCTCATACATCCTCGGGATAGCGGGAATATACGAGCTCCCGAAGGCCGAGAAGAACGGCACGTACAAGGGCAAGGACGTCTTCTCCATGCTCCTCCCGAAGGACCTCAACTTCGAGACCAAGATATCGGGAGGAATGCTCAGGATATCAAACGGAAAGCTCACCGAAGGGGTCATAACAAAGGAGACCTACGGAAAGGGCAACAACAAGCTGCTCATAAAGATAGGGATGGACTACGGATATGAGGCGCTCAAGAACTTCCTATTCGTCTCATCAAAGCTCGCCGACGCGTACGTCACCTTTGCCGGCGTCACGGTAGGGGTAAAGGAGTACATGACCAACGACGAGATAGAGAAGGCGAGGCTCGCACTGTTAGACAACACGTTCAACCTAGTCGACGAGAAGATTCAGCAGTACAAGAGCAGAAAGCTCGAGCCTCTCATCGGATACACAAGAAGGGAGTCGCTCGAGAGAATGATAATAGTCGACCTCAACATAGCAAGAGACAAGGCGGGAGAGGTACTGATCAAGTACATCGACCCGACCAACAGCGCCATGCAGATGGCCCGCGCAGGGTCAAGAGGAAGCATCTTCCAGTACGAGCAGATGAGCATGTTCCTCGGCCAGCAGGCAACGCTGAGCGGAGGAAGGATAAAGAGAGGATACTACACGAGAAGGGTTCTCCCGCACATAAGGGAGGGGGACGTAGGTCCTTCGGCAAGAGGTTTCGTCAGGACGAACTACCAGATGGGGCTTGAGCCGATAGACCTATTCATGCATGCTGTCGGATCTAGAGGTTCGGAGGTCTACAAGGCGCTGCTCACGGCAAGATCGGGATACCTGTACAGGAGACTTTCCAACGCGCTCCAGGACCTCTACATAGAGAGGGACTTCAGCGTCAGGGATACGAGCAACAACATAGTCCAGACGATGTACGGAGGGGACGGGCTTGAGCCTGTAACGATACAGTTCGTGAAGCTGGCAGAGAAGGAGAATAAGGGTTGATATTTCATGGCCAAGGAGAAGAATAACGATCAATACAAGGTCCAGTACAGCGAGCCTGTCGGAATGATAGCCGCACAGTCGGTCGGAGAGCCTGGAACCCAGATGATCCTAAGATCATTCCACTTCGCAGGGATAGAGTCCGCTATCGCCACTTCCGGGCTTCCGAGGATAGTGGAGCTAGTGGATGCGAAGAAGAAGCCAAGCACTCCTCTTTCGACGATATACCTTGAGGGCAAGGCGAGCAAGGACCTCGGCGAGGCCGAGAAGGTCGCAAAGAAGATAAGCGAGGTCAAGATGAACACGCTCATAAGAAGGACGGCGGAAAATTTCTCAAAGGGAACGATAAAGTTCATGCTCAACAGGCAGGAACTCGAGTCTCAGCAGATGACGCCGAGGCAGGTTGCGGAAAAACTCGGCAGGCTCATGAAGCTGGATTCCTCGGTGGAGGACTACACGATCATAGTGAGCATGCACACAAAGAACCTCAAGGACATAAGGTCCACGAGGGTGAGGATAACGAAATCTGTCATAAACGGCGTCGAGGGTGCAGGAAAGGCCATAGTTCAGAGGAGCAAGTCGACGGGCGAGTTCTACATAATCTCGGCAGGCAGCAACATCGGCCCAATAATGGAGATAGAGGGGGTCGACAAGTCAAGGATCTATACGAACGACGTCTTCGCCATGTACGCCATATTCGGCATCGAGGGTGCCAGGAACGTCCTTGCAAACGAGCTCAAGCTTACTCTTGACGAGCAGAAGATATCAGTCGACTACAGGCATCTTCTTCTGATCGCCGATGCGATGACAGCAAGCGGCTCGATAAAGGGGGTCGGAAGGCACGGACTCAGCGGCGAGAAGAGCTCGGTATTCGCGAGGGCCGCTTACGAGGAGACTGTAAAGCACCTGATAAATGCAGCCGCGTTCGGAGAGATCGACCCGATGCGCGGAGTCACGGAGAACATACTTGTAGGAAAGCAGATCCCTGTGGGAACGGGTTCTGTGAAGCTAGCGATAAAGAAGGAGGACATGGCCAAGGTAAAGCCTAAATAACCTCCCGTTCACAATTAATTGATTTGTTTTATTGAATTTGGGTGGAGATGAATGTCAACACAAGAGAGGCCGTTTGATCTGCTTAACAAGTCGCTCGGCCAGCAGGTAATGATAAGGCTGAAGAACGGGACCGACATAAGGGGAAGGATAACCTCCTTCGACGCGCACATGAACATCGTCATAGATAGCGCGGAGGAGATAGAGGACGGGAACCTCAAGACGAAGCTCGGAACCATTCTCCTCAGGGGAGGAAACATTCTTTTCATATCGCCTGCGTGATTACGGATGCACGCGTACGAGATAAGAAGCGGCCACAGGGTTGGCGTATTCATCCTTGTCAGGAAGAACGGAAAGATACTACTTCTAAAACGCAAGAACACCGGCTATAGGGACGGCTGGTATACAATGCCGTCGGGCCACCTAGAGAAAGAAGAGTCGATCAGCACAGCTGCCATAAGGGAGGCGGAGGAGGAGGTCGGGATAAGAATCTCAAGGAGGGATCTTGAGACCATCCACGTCTCCCACAAGTACGAGTACGGGGAGGGTGCGCTGATGGTTGTTGCCGTGGCAAGGCGCTGGAGCGGAACTCCGGCCAACAAGGAGCCGGAAAAGTGCTCGGGCATCGGATGGTTCAGCCCGGACAAGCTTCCAAGGAACACGATACCATACGTGAGGAACGCTATCAGGATGATCCAGGGCAAAGTCTTCTACAGCGAGTTCGGATGGCGTTGACAGATACGCAATTCCCGGCAGGTAGCAAAACTTTATATGTCAAAGCAGCTAATTCTAACTGCTAATTCTGGGCTCTTAGCGCAACGGTAGCGCGCCTGCATGGCATGCAGGAGGTTGCGGGTTCAAATCCCGCAGAGTCCACTTTCACTTTTTATTTGCATCCAGTTGCCTAGCAAACCCTGCAAAATCCCGCTCTTCCCAAGTTTCAGCTATCCTGCCATCCATGACCTTTGCTATTATAATACCGTGAGTATGTATCTCCTTGTTAGTCGGTTGCCAGTCGTAGAACTGGCCCGTATGAATTCCATACCAATCATATCTGAAAACGATTTTATCTCTATCTTGTATTTTGTCCAGTACGTTAAAACGCTGATTTGTAAATGCATTTTTTAGGAAGTGGGTGGTTTGGAGGGCGAAAGAAACCCTCGCCATTTATGGCGACTGGATGAATTGAACCCTCCAACACAGTGCAAATAAACGTCTTCTCTTTGATAAATTCTCAGTGGCAGCAGTGCC
>JAJYXH010000104.1 GCA_021791075.1 Microcaldota archaeon | reverse complement strand
ATAAGGAACATACAGAGGAGGGGAAGGACGGGAAGGTTTGCCGCCGGTGAGATATACATGCTCGTAGCTAACGGCACAAAGGACCAGGTCTACCTCTTCATATCGAGGCAGAGGGAGCAGAAGATGGTGAGCGTACTCAACGAGATAAATGCGACACTGGCAAGGGGGAGGTTCCACACATCCGAAGGTCAGAGCATCCTCGGTCACGGAAAGTATCCGAAGTACTCGCTCTTCAATCCCTCAGAATGATGGTCTTTTAAAACTGTAAGTAGTACTTGATTCGGTGTTCTGGTGGCGGATGTGATTGAGAACGAGTTGACAAAGAACATAGTCAAGCAGATACTGAGCAAGCCCAAAAACTTCGACCCGGCCATCAACAACATGTTCCAGATAGTCGCCAACCTGGATTTAGTTACGACGACTTCATGAAGAGGAGAATGGCTCTTCTCTCCATGCTTCCGGAGGACAACATAAAGACGATTCTCAGGTACTCGGTGACCGCCTCTGCCGAGCTCTCTCCGCAGAAGCACCAGAAGGCCATGGATGCCCGAAATAGGGTAATGTCCCAGCTGCCCAGAGAGAAGAGGGCAAAACAGATGAGGATAATGGGAGACCTGGGTATAGATCTGGGCAAGTAGCTACAGAAGTAACAAAACCATAGACCTGGCAAGCTCGATTACTGGACAAAAACTTTAAATATGATAAAAGGTAGAAGATTTATTGGGTGGGCTAATGGAAGAGAAGAGCGAAACTCTACCGGGGCGGACAAGGACTCCTCTAAGGATGCAGCAGCTTCAGGAGGCGGACATAAAGCAGCTCGAGAAGCGCGCGTTGAATGCCCCCGAGGAGAGGGAGATGGTACTCTCCATCCTCAACGATTATACATACAAATTCAGGGGGACATCCAAGGCAAAGGCCGCAAGGATGGCCATAACAAGGATAACTGCGGTCACCATGCTCGAGACCCTTCACGAAGACCCGATCCAATAAAGCAGATTCCTTACAACACGGTCCCCCGTTCCTGCGTACTCGAAGATTTAAATAGGTTGTCAGGGTAAACTTATTGTTGTGATTTTGATGGATAAACGATACCTCTATGGGATATTGGTAATAGTGGTCATTGCGGTTGCCGCATCATTGATACTGCTCAGCAACTCAGGGAAGGCGCCAACAGGAAACGTCGCTTATGACAACCAGCCCGTCCCCCAATCGCTCCTCGCGCAACTATCGGTATCAAACAACATAAGCAACGCAGTAAACGTAACGCAGCTAGAGTCCCAGAGGATAATCACAAGCGTACCGTCTGCGGTCAATGCATCACCGCTTACCCAGAACGGCAAGCCTCTCGTGCTCTACATAGGCGCCGAGTACTGCCCGTACTGTGCTGCAGAGAGATGGGCCATGATAATAGCGCTACAGAGGTTCGGCAACTTTACCGGAATCAAGTACATGACCTCGAGCGCGTCGGACTACTCTCCAAGCACCCCGACATTCACGTTCTACAACTCCACGTACACCAGCCCCTACGTCGCCTTCGTGGCAGTCGAGACAACGACCAACAAACTCACCAACGGCACCTACCCAACGCTTCAGACACCTACAGCATCGCAGTTGGCAATCTTCAACCACTTCAACGCTCCCGGCTCCATACCATTCATAGACATAGCCAACCACTCTGTGCAGATAGGGTCAAGCTATGACCCCGGAACCGTATTCGCAGGGCAGAATTGGACAAGCATTGAAGCAGCGATACACAACCCTTCCACATACCAGTCTAAGGCCATAATCGGCGGAGCGAACCTGCTCACAGCGCAGATCTGCGAGGTAACCGGAAACCAGCCGCAGAGCGTATGCTCCCAGCCGTACGTGACTGCTCTAGAAAAGTCCTGATGGTCACCACATGCAGATCGGAAGGTACACCAAGCTGGCACTGATCCTCTCCGCGCTAGGCATAATAGTAACCACGTATCTAACCATAACGCACTACACAAATGTCCAGGTTGCATGCCCAAACACCGGTGTGATAAACTGCGAGAAGGTCCTGACCAGCCCCTACTCTAACCTGCTCGGTGTGCCGCTCGGCATCTGGGGCCTTGCGTTCTTCCTGATCGAGACCGGAGTGATACTCTGGGGCAACAAAGATGCGAGGGTGATATACAACGGCCTGGGCCTCGCATTCGTATTCTACTTCTTCTGGGTTGAGTATACGCTCGCGGCAATATGCATCTACTGCACAACGGTTCACGCTCTTGTTATATTACTGCTTGCGCTATCGATATACAGATACGGAAAGGAGTGGTAGGAATAGGCGGTGGCATTTGATGAAGGTGCTTTCATGCAACAACATATCAAAAAGCTATGAGAGGGGAAAGTACGCCCTCAAGGACGTAAAGTTCTCTATCCCGGCAAAGGGCATCTTCGCCCTAATAGGGAGGAATGGCGCAGGGAAGACCACACTCATAAGAATACTCTCAACGCAACTTCTTCCAACCTCGGGCAGGGCCACGATAGACGGAATAGATGTCACAAGGCAGGAGAACAGGCTCAGGGAGATAATAGCCTGCGTGCCGCAGGAGGCAAGGGCAATAGGGTGGCTCACCGCAAGGCAGTTCATAGTATCCTACCTGATGTGGAGGGGATTCTCCGGATCAGAGGCAAACAAGAGGGCCGTGGCCGCGGCAAAGAAGCTGCGGATCGAGCACTACCTGGACAAGCAGAACCAAAAACTCTCGGGGGGCACCAAGAGGAAGGTGCTCGTAGCCACCGTGATGGCTTCTGAGGCAGAGATCCTATTTCTCGACGAACCAACCACCGGCCTAGACCCGATATCGCGAGACGAGCTCTGGGGCACGCTCATGACCCTTAAGAAGGATCACTTCGTCTTCCTCACTACACACTATCTTGAGGAGGCCGAGAGGCTTGCCGACAAGATCGGCATACTCGACGGCGGCAGGCTAAAGGCGCTCGGAACGCTGGACGAGCTCAGGAAGAAGGTCAAGTACCCATACTGCGTTAAGATACTTTCTGATGTCAAGATCGAGAAGCCAAAGGTCGGCGAGATAGTTAAGGGAGTCGACGGGCACTACCAGATAGTCACGACGGAGCACGAGGCAAACAGGATCTCCAGGAAGCTGATAAGCAAGGAGGTCAGGTTCTCAATGAGCCCGTTGACCCTGGACGACATATTCTATTACATAGTAAAGAAGCCCATAGAGGAGGAGAATTATGCTGAAGAGGAATCGCGGTAGCCAGCTCCTCGCGTCGATACTGGTGAACGCGATATACGCCATGATAAACTATCCCATAGTGCTTATAAGCACCCTCCTGGCGCCCTTCTCGCTCCTCATAGTGATAACGTTTGTCAGCCACGGCACCCTCCTCCCGGTGGCAATAGCAGGGGCCCTTATAATGACGATGATAGCGGCAGGCACGAGCATGCAGCAGGACCTATCACACCTGAAGAACGACTTCAAGCTCCAGGACATGATAATAAGCTCACCCACAAGCGCAGTCACATACCTTGTCGGAATGGCCCTGTCGGAAATAGTATATTCCATTCCCGCCCTGGTGGTGCTCGTGATCCTTGGGGCGATCTACATAAGCACAACAGCAATAGGGTATCTGGCGATCGCAGCAGTGCTCGGAATAATGTTCGTCTTCGCAGTCTCTCTCGGATTCCTTCTGTCAACCCTGACGTCTGATGTGGTCCAGAGCTGGGCCTTTGCGGGAATAGTGTCCACAATACTCTCCGCGCTTCCCCCGGTATACTATCCGATAACGTACATACCTCTCCCATACCAGTACCTCGCGTACCTCTCCCCGGCAACCTATGCCGCAGAGATAATCCAGAACATCATCGGGCTCACAGCATTCAGCGGCACCACGATACTTGCAGACTGGATAGTAATAATAGCGGTTGCCACAGCTGTATCATACATTGCTATAAAGAAGGCAAGATGGAGGGAGAACTGAGGGCCAACGAATCATATTTAGAGTGATAACATGCCAAACAAGATAAGATGCGCGCACATACTGGTCTCGAACGAGGCAAAGGCTAAGGAGGTACTGGAGAGGCTTAACAAGGGAGAGAGCTTCTCGAAGCTCGCGGCAGAGTACTCTCTTGACGGATCCGGGAAGAAGGGAGGAGACCTCGGGCAGTTCGGAAGAGGCGTCATGGTGAGGGAGTTCGAGAAGGCCGCCTTCGCCCTCGATAAGGGCCAGGTCTCAGGAATAGTCAAGACCGAGTTCGGCTACCACATCATAAAGAGGCTCGAATAGGTGTTAGACCATTTTACGCCTTCTAAACATAAAGTTTATATATGCTTAGATGCTATATAAGGCTATGGTAAAGACAACTATAATGCTAGAAGACAAGCTGTACCAAGAGCTTGTGGCAGAGTCTGTAAAGGAATATGGTAGTACTAGAAAACTATCCCTACTTATAAACAAAAGGCTTAAGGCCAGCAAAGCGAAGGCACCACGAAAGAAATTAACCCTGAGAATCATAGACCTAGGCAGGCGGGTAACGGAGAAGGAGATAGAAGATGCGATAGACGAGGGTTTTGCGGAGGCGATAAAATGGAGTGCGTGATAGACACAAACGTACTTGTAGATTATATAATAAAAGGATCGGAGATGCATGAGAAAGCCAAGGAGTATCTTGAGAAAATTGACAATGGCGTTTTGCCAAGCGTCGTATTAGAGGAGCTCGTGTACGTACTGAATAGAGTGGGTTTGGACAAGAAGACAATCGAGCAGGAGATAAGCGAGGTTTTGAACTCCTACGAAATTCTTGGTGTAGGCGAAGATGAAATCATGCAAGCAAAAGATATAATCATGCACGAAGGGAACACTACATTCAAAAGATTCAATGATAAACTCATACTATCATTTGCAAAGAAGAAGGACCTGCCGCTGTTGACATTTGACGGGAATCTAAAGAACGAGTGTGAAACTTATGGGGTCAAGGTGCCACAGTTTAAATAGCCCGAACAGAGCAAATTATCCCATCATCAAATGCCTGGAGTAGTCCATGGTTCCCACGGGCATCACCCCGGCACGCGAACCCCAAACAGGAGTACACCCAACTACTCCTTGTGCCTCTTCCCTCCGTATTCGGCGTACATGTCGAGGCGCAGCTTGGCTCTCCGCCCCGTCTTCGTGTTGAGGAAGACGACGCCCTCGGGCTTCTTGATCTTTCCATGATGCCTCATCCTGTAGATCAGGCTGAAGACGCCTCCCTCCTCCACGGGCTTCAGGAGCCAGTCCCTTATCGAGCTGAAGTCATGGCTGTACTTGTACCACGACTTGTAAACAAGGTGCTCCCTCACATAATGGCCGAAGGGAATCCACAGGTGCTCATCCAGCTCATACGGATTGCCGTTTACCTTCGGGCCTATCACCTCGCCGAAGTACTGACCTTCCTTCCTGATGAAGCCGTCAAGATATCCCTTCTCAACCGAGTTCAGCAGCGACTCTACAATGAACTTCTTCGTCCTGTCGAAGAACTTCACCGGGTTGAGCCTGTTCCAAATCTCCGTTATCTCGCCGTTCTCTATAATGATGGAGACATCGGTGCCGTCAAGCTTCTCCGAGACCTCTATGTCCTCATTGCCCAGGCACCATTCGTATCCAGCCGCAACCTCGTCCGTGACAGCGTAGATGCCGTCCACCATCTTCCTTACAAAAGGGCTCTCGAGTTTCGGAAAATCCCTTACCTCCTCCATCTCCACACCACTGCCGCGCTTCCCGCTTATCAATATAACATTATTCAATATAATTATGCGTATCTGCATGACTATCCAAGTCTTGTTCTGCTGCAGGTCATGCATCCCTCATGTTCTCGTAGGAGCTCACGATATGCTTGTTTACGTCGTCAGTCTTGATACCGCTGCCTATCCTCTCCAATATGTCCTCCCTGCCAAAGGTCTTGGAGCATACGAGAATCACGTTCAATGTGAATGCGTTGGGGGCAACCTCGAAGACCTTGAACCTCCTCTTCAGGAGGGAGATGTAGTTCTCAAGCCTGACCTGCCCGTTCGACGAGTTGATGTAGTTGATAGCAAGTGTTCCCGCAGGCCCCAGCGCGTCGTACGCGCTGTCAACGAACTCCTGCGTGAGGAACTGCTCGGGCACCAGATCGTCAACATAGGCGTCGAGGATTACCACGTCGTACCTGTGCTTTACGCTCTTGGCATATCCGGCGCCATCCCCTATCATGACATTGACGTCTATCTTCTCAGGAAGGAAGCTCTCCATCGCCCCTACCATGTTCCTGTCGGTCTCCACAACGTCTATCACGATTGATGTGCCAAAGAGCTTGCGAAGCTGGTATGCGACAGTTCCTCCCCCAAGCCCTATGATAAGCACGCGGGGCCTGGGATAGAGGTACGCCAGTGGAAGGAAGCAGTCCCAGTACTCATGCGTGTAGATGCTCTCCTTGTTGATCCTTGAGTACACCGTGCCGTTGAACTTCATCACCTTATGGTTTCCATACTCGTAGATCTCTATCCTGCCTCCGCCTTCTCCCCTTATGTAACCCGTGCGCCTTCGGTTCAGCAGGCGGTCTAGAAACTCCATTCAAACACCTTTCTTATCCACCTTCGCAATATCAGTTCCCTTTGACAGACAGTATCTCCACAAGGGAATGGCCGTTATGCCTCTGGAATCCCCTCCCTCTCCCTCGGTGACCAACACCAGCCCGACCACTCTGCTTCCGAACTTGCCCCTTAACTTTGCCAGTTGTGCGACATCTGCATCAGAAGACTTCACCTCTATTCCCACGATCTTTCCCTCTTTTTGTGCAATAAAATCCACCTCGAAAGAGTTTCTGTAGAAAAAATCCGCACCGCTGACCACCAACACCTGGTTCTCGCGCATCCCAGGCATCAGCAGGTCAAGGCTCCTCCCCGAAGCGAAGGATATGTTGGGAGTTGCAAGGTACGCCTTCTTAAGCTTCCTTCTGCTGGCGATAGGAGAACCGCGGAAGTTGAGCAGGAACCTGACTATCATTCCAAACTCAAGATACTCAAAGTAGTTTGCTATGGTCCTCTGGTCCCTGTGCAGGTCTCTTGCTATCGACGCGAAATCTATGATCATCCCGGGGTTCTCCGTCACCATCACGACAAGCGCCTTCAGCAGCCCTATATCCTTGATGTCGAAACTCTCCGGGAGGTCCTTGTATACGATCTTCTCTATCACATCCTCGTTTATGTATCTCCTTGCGATCTCGTCGTCTTCCACTCCGACAAGCTCGGGAAACGATCCGTATTTGAGATATCTGTCAAATAGTGGCAGCACGCTGCGCCTCCAGATGTCCTGTGCGCCCAGCACTTTCTCCACATCAACACCCTGCATCTCAAGGAACTCGTCGAATCCGAGGGGGCCAAGCGCGAAGTCGAAGATCCTTCCCGCAAGACTCTCCTTTGCCGCCTTTCTCAATGCTATCGATGCGGACCCGCTCACTATGAACTTGAGATTTGGATACAGGTCATAGTACACCTTTATCCTGCTCTCCCAGTCGTCTATCTTCTGCACCTCGTCCAGGAAGAGATACACCCTTTCCTGGAGTTCCTCAAACGTGCGGTGCAATACCGTCTGCTGGTACGCATCCATGACCTCGTCAAGTCCATACCTCTTGTCGTCAAACGAAAAGTATAGCACCCTGCGCGGTTTCACGGTCCTAAGCAGATCATCGATCATCTGGTAGAGCATGGTGCTCTTTCCAACGCGCCTCAGGCCGTATACCAGTACGATCTGACGCATCCCCATGTACTTCTGCACTTCAGCAAACATCCTCCTCCTGTAAGGCCGCCGGAGCCCCTCGCTGACCTTACCGTCGCGCCACCATGCATTAAAGCGCACAAGCACATCGGTTTCCATATAAAACTCGTAGAACGATCAGATATATAAAGCTTATGACATTGCAATGTCATAGATATACCGAAGTTATTACACTGAGACGTAACTAGATAGAGACCGATGGCGCGATCATCTCCCTATCCGCCTTATGATAGTCCCTGCCCCAGCCTTCTCCCCTTATGTAACCCGTGCGCCTTCGGTTCAGCAGGCGGTCTAGAGACTCCATTCAAACACCCGTATCGGATTCCATGAGCCTGAGCATCCTCTCCGCCAGGTCCGCGCCTAGCAGCTTCCAGCTTGCCGGCCTGTTTGCCATGGGTATATATGGGTTCGTAAGCTTCATTGCCTTGTTATAGTCCATGTTCTCAAGCCTGTCCAGCACCCGGCCGATAAAGCCGGTTATATCAGCGTCCTTTGAAAGGTCCTTCAGCATGTAACCAATGGCGCCAAGCAGCTTCCTCCGGTCTGCCCTGCCAATTGCATTAGACACGTCGAAGAGGTCCTTTCCTTCCCCTCTCTCCGCCAGCGCGCTCATCTTTCTCGCAAGCAGATCCTCGAATCCGTAGACAAGAACGTTTCCGACCACCTGGCCCGTGACGACCGAGCGCATTGCCATCCTGCGCGGCTTTTCTGCGGAGAGATGCTGCACGCCGACTCTCACGTCAAGTCTCACCTTGTCGCGCCTGCCCAACGGCGAGTCGTACACGAAGTCTATCATATAGGTGTTGCGCACCCTGCGCATCTCCGTGCCTGCAAATCCTGCGGCTCCGCCTATGACCATGCCAAGATACCCCTTTACGTCATCAATCTCCTTTGCAAGGTCAAAGTCCAGGTCCTCCGAGAACCTGAGGCCGCTGAGATAGACGCTGTTGAGCGCCGTGCCGCCCTTGAAGACAAGGTCTTTCGAGAAGCCTCCGCCAACAATGCCCTCCATCAGATTGAAGAGGTAGAACTCCTTCACGACGAAGTCCAGGGGAAGGCCTGCCTTCGGCGCAATCGACCTGCACATCT
>JAJYXH010000070.1 GCA_021791075.1 Microcaldota archaeon | reverse complement strand
GGTAATCGATCCGGCACTGTTCTTTAAGAGGCGCGACGGCTTATCCCTTCCATCGGTCTAATATTGTTGACTGACATGCCCATCTTCAGGGCAGACTCTTTTAGCTTCTTGATGCTGCCCGAAGTCTTTATCGTGTAGAACCCTATCTCCCTGCCTTCAAGTTCCTTGACGAAAGCGATGGCAAGTGTTGCTGTTCCTTCCGTTCCCCTTGCAACCCTGAGTATAAATGTCCTGGGACCCACCTGGCACATTATCTTTGGCCCGATGTTCAGCGATCCTATGTGGCCTATGGCCATGGCCATCCCGTCGTAGAGCCCGGCCTGCGTCCCCTTGCTTGACATGTCTATGTCTCCGGATGCCTCTATAAGTATGTAGCGCGACTTCCTCCTAATTATCAAAATATTCACCAAGCTTTGCCATTGCATTCTTTCTCTTCTTATCGTCCAGGCCTATGAGCTTCAGTATCTCCGCCATCTGATTTGACGATACAAGATAGTTCGGGTTCTTTGCATTAGAGATGCAGATGAACCCGGCCCTCGCCCTTATCGCCTCCTTTATCAGGCCACGCAGCCTTGCTATGCTTCTTGGCCTCTCCCTCCACTGCTGCGCGAACAGCGGCTGTAGGTCTATGACTATCGGCTTCTCGGCCCCCGCTGCTGCGGCTATGACCTTGCCGATTATCTCGTTGTCAGGTATCGCGATGCCTATGACGCTCTGGTCCTTTATCGACTTTATCAGCATGCCCTCGTCCCTGCTCGAGACTATGCACCTCTTCCCCTGGTGCGGCCTGTCCGATATGACTATCTCGCTTCCGAAGGCCAGTATCCTTGAGAATCCGAGCCTCGCTGCAAGCTTTGGGTCGACTCCGCCGCTGATGCTTACGACATCGAAGTATCTCATGCTTACGTTCTTGTGGTGTTTTCTTACTGGGCTCCCTGCGGTCCCCTTCCCTGCTGGTATACCTGGGTGATCTTCTCCCCGAGCTGCTTCTCCCTTGTCTTGAGCTCGGTGTACTGCTTGTTCGCCGACTGCAGCCTCACGTCCGTGAGTTCCGCCTTCTCCTTGACGTCCGCGGCGGCCTTGTCCTTCGTGGTCTCCACTATCACGCTGCCAACCGATATGTATACCTTGCCGGTGGCCTTCTCTATCTCGGCCTTCGCCCTCTCCAGGTCCGCCTTGACGTTCTGGAGCTGATCGAGCTGCAGGGCCGCGTTCCTGAGCTGCTCCTGGAGCATTTGGTACTCCCTGACCATCTTTTCTATCTCCTGCTCGCTTGGCTGGCTTGGGTTTGTTGTTGGCATAGCATCAGCTTTTATTCTCTATTCTATTGGATAGGCATAGATATTTTATTCTTGCCGTTCCAATAAATTTTACAATTCTTGCCGAGGCACAGCATGGAGCTCAACGAGTCGGAACTTATAGAGAAGGAGATAACGATACGCAACATCAGGCTCACCAAGGAGGTGCTTGAGACGAAGCGCTCCTCGATACGCTGGCTTGCGCTCTCGCTCGGTGTGCTGAATCCGGGCGAGTCGAGGCTCAGCTCGCTCGCCGTGCTCGATGCACTTGTGCACTTCCAGTTCGTCAAGAACGTGGACCCTGATGTCAGGATGATGACCGACTACATCAACTCCAACTGGGAGGAAATAAACGAGAAGACGCTTAGGTACCACCTCCTCAGGATGAAGAAGATGGGGCTGGTGGAGAACGCTAACAGCAGGTTCTGCTTCTCAAAACCGAGCATAGGCGACAGGTTCGATGCCTTTACCTGGTCTTCTACGCTCTTCCAATCGGATCTGAAGGACGTCTCGCAGAAGATAGGCGAGGTGATAGGCTCGATAAAGTCAAGGGAGGCAATGCGGTGACATTATGAAAAAGGAGATATACTACTGGATAGCGCTCTTTGTTGTGATCATCGCTGCGGCGCTTTACTACAGGTTCTACTACTCGTCGGGGATAAGCCTCAGCACTAAGTTCGTGCAGAACTCGTCCAGCTACGGGCAGGTCTATCCTTACCAGAAGCTCTACTTCGACGTCCTTGTAAATAACACAGGGTCCACTCCGGTCTCGGACATGGGAGTAGGCATTGAGATAAACGGCAACATAACATACGCCCCGGGGGTCACTGTGCCTCCAGGAAAGTCAGTGGAGCTGGAATTCAATTACACTCCGACAACCAGCGGGAGCTACAACTTCTCTGCAGTTGCGGACCCGGGCAAGCTCTACAACATAGTAGATCGCGCGAACTCGGGGGCGAGCCTTGACCTGGTGGTTAATGCGCCGGAGAGGCCCGAGGCATACACGCTGCTTCCTTCAAACGGAATCGTTTCGAGAAGCGAGATGAACTCGAACCTTCTCGGCTTCCTCTATTACTCAGATCTGGGAATCAACTATAATCTTAACGCATTCAAGATCATCACACTTCCGGGCACATCTTCATTCTTCGGGGACTTCTTCGATGTTGCGGGGAGCGAACTGGAGAACTTAAGCACTGCGTCTGCAACTTATGCTAACGGAAACTCGGTCTCGTCAGTATGGATCAGGGGGTATGTCAAACCTGAGATAATCGCCGATGCTGCGAAGGGCATGAATCTGAGCTCGTACAGTTACGATGCGAATGGTAATAACGTGACGGTGGTCAGCCTCAAGGACAACGAGTCCATGTGCAGCTGGTACTCGAACGGCTGGATAAAGACCGTTTCGACAAATGGGATCGGCGGCTGCCGCGACATTGTCAATGGCAGCGTCTCTCTTCTCGTATCCCCACCATCGGTGCCTTCCGCAGAGCCCCCATTCCTGAGCGATGCCATCGTAGCGAACTACTCGCTGGAACATGGCAACGTCTCTACGCTAGGATACTCGGCCTTCATTGGGAACCAGTCACTGATGTCGACCAGCATTACAACGAATAACATTCCTGAAAGGGTATGCAGCGGTGTGCTGAATAATGTCAAGAACGTGAGCTACTGCAGCACGTACATCTTTGGCGCCAACAGCGTCATCGGGCCTACGTCGCTGATAAGGACAACTGCGATAGTGGACGGGTACAACCTCTCCACATTCTCGCTTGTAAACACCTCTGACGTCATCGGCCAGATCCCGCTTGACATCGACGCGATAATAGGGTTCAACGTCACCGGACCGTCAGAAGCATTCGCATCAGCGATACACAACTCCTGTGTCTTCGACTCCGGATTCGGGTGCGCAAACCCTACGTATAGCGGCAACTCGATCTCTTTCACGCTGCAGAACACCCTCGGACGCACCGCTACGCTCGACAGCATAGGATGCGCATTGAACGGGGTGCCCAAGTACAGTAAGCTTAATGCAACCCTTGCGAACGATACATCCGCCAAAGTAACGACCACGTGCTACAACAACGGATCTCCGGTAGTTGGGCTTCCTTACGGGATGGCCTTCGGGCTCTGGCTCAACTACACCGTAGGAAATACCGTAAAGACGGTGAATGGAACTGTTTTTGTATTGGGCTGATGGGATGAGAACCATCCGCATCGGCAGGTGGTCGCATGCAGAATCCGTATGAGATATTCTTAGAGAGGTACGGCGGCCTTACCGAGATACAGGCGATGGCGGTAGGGGTGATAGGCAGCGGGAAGAACTGCCTTGTGACGGCCCCTACGGGAAGCGGGAAGACGGAGGCCGCGATCCTGCCGGTGCTCAACAACATATACAAGAAGGGGAAGCGGAGCGGCATACAGGCGATATACATAACCCCGCTGCGGGCCCTCAACCGCGACCTCATCAAGAGGCTCGAGGGCATCTGCAAGGGCGCGGGAATAACCGTTAACGTGAGGCACGGGGACACGACGCAGCTGGAGAGGCGGAAGCAGGCCGAGTCTCCTCCGGACCTTCTCATAACCACACCGGAAAGCCTGCAGACGATACTCATCTCGGGAAAGCTGAGGCCGGCCCTGAAGAGCGTAGGCACCGTCCTCGTCGACGAGATACACGAGTTGTATTACAACAAGAGGGGGGCGCAGCTTGCGGTAGGGCTCGAGAGGCTCAGGCAGGTCTCGGGGGACTTCCAGAGAATAGGCATAAGCGCCACCGTGGGCAACGCAGAAGAGGTGGGAGTGTACCTTTTCGGAAGCAGGAAGTTCGAGTCCGTCAGGTCGCGCGCCTCGAAGTCCTTTAGCATAGGCATAGAGATGCCCACAGAGCCCGAGAAGGATTATGATGCTGTAAGGAAGACCTTCGGGCTCGACAAGAGCTCGATGGCAAGGCTTGCAAGGGTTGCGTCACTGATACGAAAGTCCGAGGCGACGCTGGTCTTCACGAACACGAGGCAGGTTGCCGAGTCGCTGGGAAGCAGGCTGATCTACCTGAACAGGATAGCCCCGTTCGGGAATGTCGAGGTGCACCACAGCTCCCTTGACAGGGAGGAGAGGATAAAGGTTGAGAACGACTTCAAGGAAGCGCGCGTGCGGTCGATAATAGCGACGAGCTCCCTTGAGCTGGGAATAGACATCGGTAGGGTCGATCTCGTAATACAGTACGGGTCTCCCAAGCAGGCGATACGGCTCGTCCAGAGGGTCGGAAGGGCGGGGCACCGGGAGAAGGTCGTATCAAACGGGAAGATCGTGGTTGCGGATCCGCTCGAGGCTCTTGAGGCCGAGGCGGTAACATCGATGATGCTCGATGGCAAGCTTGAGAAGCACACGATGGAGAGCAATGCGCTTGACGTAGTGCTCAACCAGGTATGCGCGCTGGCGATGGAGTACAAGACTGTCGAGGCCTCTAAGGCTTACGAGATAATCCATTCGGCTGCACCGTACAGGAACTTTGAGAGGAACTCTTTCGACAAGCTGGTTGGGCTTGGCATGCGACTCGGGGTGATAAAGTATAAGGACGGGTCCATAGGGATGGGGCCCAGGAGCTTCGGATACTTCTTCAGCAACATAAGCGTGATACCGGACAGCATGAGATTTACGGTAAAGAACGTGATAAACAACAGGGTCGTCTCCTCGCTTGACGAGAAGTTCGTATACTCATACCTCGATCAGGGTGCCACATTCATAACAAAAGGGCTTCCGTGGAAGGTGGTTGACATAGAGGAGGGAGTGATACACGTGGAGCCGAGCAACGATATCGAGGCCTCGGTGCCGGACTGGGACGGTGAGGATATTCCCGTCTCTTTTGAAGTGGCCTCTTTGGTGTTTTCCATGCTCGCCTCCGGAATAAATTCGCCGCCGGTGGGGCTTGACAATGCCGCGGCAACCATTGTAAAGGGATTTGCGTCTAAGCAGGGGCAGCATTTTCTTCCACACGCGGACAAACTGATAATCGAGCAGCTTGACGATTACTCGATAATCTACTCCGGGCTAGGAAAGCTTGCAAACGAGTTCCTTGCAAAGGTTATCGCATCGGTTCTGAACGCGGAGAATCCTGGAAGCGCAATACGGGCCACGCCGTATGCGATAGTAATTGAGTATGCAAATTCGTCAAAGGAGCCTGACATGAAGAGGATATTCAGGGTTATCGGCGAGGAGGGCGTTGCCGGCAGGATAAACAATGCAATATATTCATCAGACCTATTCCGGTACAAATTCGTCCAGGTTGCGACGCTCTTCGGGGCGATCGAGAAGAAGGCCCCTATAACGAAGTCGGCTGCGACAAGGCTCATGGACTTCTACAGGGATTCCCAGATCCTCGAGGAGACGATGCGCGACATGAGGAAGAATTACCTTGACGCCGATACCGCGACGTGGTTCCTTAAGAGATTGAATGGCGGGGAGATAAAACCCGTATTCCTCAGATCGGCGGGCTCTCCGCTATCGGAACAGATACTAAAGAGTGCATACCACTATCGCGAACTCTTGATGCCAAACATCCCCACGGATGCGGACATAAAGAGCTTTAAGGAAAGTATCGATGGCAACGAGGTCAGCCTGCTCTGCACGTTCTGCGGATTCGTATCAAGCGAGAAAATCGCTGTTGAGGGAAATGGGCGCTATATGTGCCATTCGTGCAAGAGCCCGATGCTCGCGATATACAGCCCGGAATATGAGAGCGCGGTGAAGAAGAGAATGGCAGGAAGGAGGATGACTGTAAAGGAGGCATCCGATTATGAGAGCGCGATCAAGGAAGCGGGAATGGTAAGCGCATATGGGAATAGGGCACTGATAGCGTTAAGCACTTATGGGGTGGGTTTTGCCACTGCAGCGAGGCTTCTCAAATACCTGAGGAACGACCCGCGGCTCTTCTTTGTTGACCTTATAGAGGCGCAGAAGACGTTTGTGAGGACAAAGAGGTTCTGGAAGGGCAGATGACTTCATATGCTTTGATATCTGGAGGCTTTCCGTAGCGCACTTAGGAGATTTTCCACTTTCTTTTCGTACGCGTCTTCCGTAATTTTCCCGGTATTAAGTTTTTGATCCAGGCCTGCCCACTCTCTGGCGCATCTCTGGAGTGTTCTGTCCCTCGTATCTATTTCAAACAATTCGCGTATGAACCGGGCTTTGGAACTTATCGCTCCGCGTTCCGGCATATTTTCATCTGTGACGGAATCTTCCTCGCGCCTCATTACAGAAAGTTGTTCGGCCTTGACATTGTGTCTCCTTGCAATGCTTCCTGTCTTCTGCATGCTATCACGAAATATTATTTTGTTCTTGCGGCGGATGGGGGCCTGATGGCAGCTGAACCGTTGGCGGGGGCGTCTCTCCGCTCTTGATGACTCTCGCATCGACAACTTTTGACCCTGGTTCGAGCTTCATCAGCCTGACTCCGCTTGCGGCCCTTCCGGTTATCCTGATCGAGTCTATAGGTATGGTTATGCTTATTCCCTTCGAGTTGATGAGTATCGCATGCTGCTCCCCGCTGACGAACAGGGCCTTTGACACGGGGCCGGTCTTCTCGTTGACCTTGAGGTTTATCACTCCGCTTCCTCCCCGGCCCTGGGTTCTGTACTTGCTTATGTCCGTCAGCTTCCCGTATCCCTTCTCTGTGACAGTGAGTATGCTCCCTATGTCGCTGGCGGAGATTATGTCCTTGGCAGTATCATTTCCCTTTATCCTTATTCCCCTAACTCCGGCCGCGGACCTGCCTATCTGCCTGAGGTCGGCTTCCTCGAACTTTATCGCCTTTCCGTTCTTTGTTATTATCGTTAGGTACTTGTCGCTAGAGTAGATTATCACATCCGATATCTCGTCTCCCTGCCTAAGGTTTATCGCCCTGACCCCGTTCGACCTCGGCTTGGAGAACAGGATAGCGTCGGTCTTCTTGACCACTCCCTTCGCCGTAAGAAATACGATATTCGACTTATCAACGTTACGCATGTTCAGCATTACCACTATCTTCTCGTCCTTGATGTTCAGCAGGTTCACAACCGCCTTGCCCTCGCCGTACCTGCTGCTCTCGGGTATGTTGTACGCCTTTATCCAGTATGCCCTACCGGTATTAGATATACAGAGCAGGTAGTCCTTGTTCTTGCAGGCGAGGATCTCCTTCACGTAGTCTCCCTCCTTGAGGTTGATCGCTATGACGCCTCTTCCGCCTCTTCCCTGCTCCTTGAACGCGGCGATGTTCTGCCTCTTCACGTACCCACCATTCGTCATGATTATGGTGACGGGCTCGTCGCTTATCATGTCCTCTTCGAGTATGTCCACGGGTTCGTCTATGTTGAGTATCTCGGTCTTCCTCTCCTTTCCGTAAGCCTTCTTCACCGCCAGCGTCTCGGCTTTTATTATCTCGGCGACCTTTGCCGGTTCGGATATCACCGATGTGTGGTATTTTATGGTGTTTCCAAGCTCCGCGGCCTCCTCGTTTAGCGAACCGCTCTCCAGGCGCGTGAGCCTGCCTAGCTTCATGTCGAGTATCGCGTTGGCCTGCTTCTCGGAGAGCTTGTATGCGGACATGAGCCTCTGCCTTGCCTGGCTCGGCTCCCCGCTGGCCTTTATCTCCTTGATTATCTCCTCTATGCTGTTTATGGCTATAAGCAATCCCTGGACTATGTGGAGCCTGTCCTGCGCCATCGCGAGCTCGTGCTGGCTCCTCCTAACGATTATCTCCTTCCTGTAGTCTATGAATGTGGTTATCAGCTGCATTACGTTGAGGCTCCTGAGGCTCTTTCCCACCACGGCGAGGTTTATTATGGGGAATGTGACCTCGAGCTGCGTGTGCTTGTAGAGAATGTTGAGCATCTGCTCCGGATTCACATCCTCTTTCAGGTCGATCACCAGGCGCACGCCCTTCTTGTCGCTCTCGTCCCTAAGGTCTTTTATTCCTGCGACCTGCTTGTCCCTGACAAGTTCGGCTATTGTCTGCACCAGCGTCGCCTTGTTTACGTTGTATGGTATCTCGGTTATCACTATCCTCTTCTTTTTCTGGTCGATATCCGCCTTTGCCCTCACTGTGGTCTGTCCCCGGCCGTGCCTGTATCCGTTGTACGCGTTCTGGGACATTATCGCAATGCCGCCAGTTGGGAAGTCGGGTCCCTTGATTATTCCGAGTATCTCCTCCGTAGAGGCTTCCTTGTGGTCAAGCACGTAAGCTATCGCATCGCACACCTCGTTCATGTTGTGTGGCGGCATGCTCGTTGCAACCCCTACTGCTATTCCAGACGCCCCGTTGACAAGGAGATTTGGTATCTTTGAAGGAAGCAGGTAGGGTTCCTGTTCGGTGTTGTCGAAGTTTGGCAGGAAGTCTACTGTCTCTTTATCGAGATCGCTTAACATATCCTCTGCCATTTTTGTGAGTCTTACCTCTGTATATCTGGCAGCCGCAGGTGGATCCCCATCGATTGAACCCATGTTGCCTTGACCCTCAACCATTCTGTGATTCATTGAGAAGTCCTGTGCCATCCTGATTAATGCTTCGTAGATTGCTACGTCACCGTGAGGATGGAATTTTCCCATGCAATTATGTGA